>JAIMBH010000018.1:0-42500 GCA_023511485.1 Bacillota bacterium
TGAAAGAGAGAAGCAGATCAAACGATGGTCAAGGGCAAAGAAAGTAAATCTTATAGAATCATTTAATCCCAGCTGGAAGGATTTAAGTGAAGGGTGGCTCTAGAGATTGCCCCTTCAGCTTTACTCAGGGCAGGTTCCATCGAATGGGCTTAGAAAGTTAGAAATATAATTGAGATCCCTCCACTGCGGGCTATCGCCCTCCGGTCGGGATGACAGAGCATGGCTATCGCCCTCCGGTCGGGATGACAGCGAAAGATGCATGCTTTATTAGCAACGGGACACCCATTTCGGCATCCCTATTTTCTTTTATCCCAGCTAGATCGAGGTATGGTTTTACTGCTATCTATGTCGTGCGGAAGTCGGGAAAAATATCAGCTATCTGCCAATATCAATTATTTATCAACTATCTTTTTGCGAGCGGCGTCTTACGATTTTGGCTGTGCCGTAACCGATAAAGATTGTCATCAAAACGCCAACAAGGCCGGCAAGTCCGGTTGCTAGCTTGCTATCCCCAAATCCAGGCATAGAATAATCAGGAATAAGGGCTTTAAATAAGCTAGTTTCATGTTTAATAAATCCGAGAGTTTGAGCAACTTTCTCCAAGCCATCTGGGAAAGAAGATGCAAAGGGTGAAAGAATCAAGGCAAGAAATGCTGCTACTCCACTAAAGACCAGAATGCTTTGCCAATCAAGACCAGCATGGTTTTTAATAAGGTCTGGTCTTATCCTGGCAAGATAACTTAACGTGGTCATAGTAATAAGTCCCTCACCGGTGCCTATAAGCAGGTGCCATCCTGTCATTAGGGGTATGACAATGGAAAATGGTGCGGTCCCTGAGATTGCTAGCTCAACCGAGCAAGAAAGCGCTGCTACAACTGTTGAAACAAGGCCGGCTGTAAAAGCCCCTACTGTCAGGCTGTGATGCTTAAACAATCTATAGGTACCAAAAGCGGCTAGCGGTGATATGATTGCCATATTTAAAATATTTGCGCCAAGCGCGGTTATACCGCCATCGCCGAACAAAAGTGCCTGTATGCTTACGACTGAAAACATAACCAGTATTGCTTTCCAGGGGCCGAGAAGGATTGCTGCAAGTGCCCCTCCGACAAAGTGACCAGATGTCCCGCCTGCCACCGGGAAGTTGAGCATCTGGGCCGCAAAGATAAAAGCAGCTAAAACACCCATTAAGGGCGGGTCTTTTTCCTCTAATTCTTCGTTTACTTTTTTTATTGCATAGGTTATCGCCACGCTTGAAGCTGCAGCGGTGGTGACCCATGTCTTAGTGTCTAAGAAACCGTCCGGGATATGCATAATTTACTCCTCTTTCCATTCGAGTTTTTGAGTTCTTAGACACTTCGGTGTCCAGCTAGAATTAACGATTGGTAGCTAATCCAATTGCCATTAAATAAAAGCTGATAAATTACTGGCATCTAGCGCATCTTTACTTCACCTCCAAAAAAGAAAACCACGAACATTGCGTGGAGTTCGCTCCACGTGACCTTCGTGGCCTTATCTTATACATTCGATAAGTCTTCAATTAGCTGGGATTGTAACAAATCTAGCCCTTGGCGTCAAACGAATAATTTCGAATGGGTTTTATACAAGACAATCAGAGATTAGTTCAAGCAAATTTTTAAATGAGGCAGCAGGATGTAATCTAACAAACATAATTCTAGCAAATATACGATACTAGGTTAACCACATGTTGGTTAAGGACTACTTTTTAGAAGCAGGCTAAAGAGGTGAGCATTACGCCCACCTCTTTCAGAACGCCTTGCGCATAAGTTTTACTTAGGTCCCGGTCGGAACGTGAGGCAATCTGCATGGCCGCTATGGTGCGCTACAGTAATTCCCGCAGCCATGCAATCATTACTTTGGTTAAACTGACAGTCCACGATGTCGCATACTGCTATATCTGGCAGTCCCTGTGGGGCCATCTGGACATTTTGCATGGTAAAGGTGTCACAGGTAGGATGCAGCGACCCAACGTTTATGCTTGGCGCATAGCACACCTCACCTTTATTATAGTTACATTCGGTCACGACACATGTTAAGACGCGTCCCTGCTGTCCTTGCTGTGTTTGCGCCATCTGAAACTCACCTCCTTAAAAATTACGGTTCTTTGGAAGTGTTTACCCGGATTTTCCGATGCCATGCAAACTTTATTAAGTTAATCTGGGATTAACAACGTGTTGCTACTTCCAGCCCTGCTCGTCAGTGATTAAGACAGGCTCGTAGAATGTCACATACCCGCCTCTTGGGTCTGGAACAAATCTGTTGTAGATACTTAACTGATTTATACCTGCCGTATCAATACTAAAGGTCTTAAGTAGATCGCTTTTTGAAATTTCAAGTATGGCCAGCTGCTCGCCATCGCCGTAGACAAGAAGCTTTCTAGTATATCCTTTATTGCCATCTGGGATACCGGCTGATAAGGTTACTGTTTCATATTTTCCTTCCAGGTTATACATCGCGGCTTCATGTGTATATTCTAGGCAGATTCCCTCGTCATACTCCTGGCCACCGATTTTAACTGGATTGTTTATGGATAGTTTTTGACCCCCTTCATATGCTTTTAACTTAACCCATTTATTAGATAACTCTGTATCTGTTGACCCTTCATGTTCTGCAAGCCAGTCGTCGTAATCTTTTTTGTTTAACGTGCTTTTTTCAGTTTCAGTAGTTGTTGTGGCCTGAGTCGTCGGGGTAGTTGCGGATGTACTGCTGGCCAATGATGTAGTGGTAGATCGGTCATCTGTGACTTCTAGAACAGGCCGCTTAAGTATAACCGATGACATAATAAGCGTGCAGGCTACTACAAATAAGGCTAGGGCTCCAATTGTTAATTTTGCCGATCTTGGCCATTTTTGCTTCATAAGGGCGATCTTTTTATACCAGCAGCTGCTTCACAAATTTAGTAATTAGATACCCTTATCAACGTGGATTATGCGAGGTACGTGCGAACCTTTACACTATTAAATTAATTAAGCAACCTTTTAACCGGGTATAAAAAATAAGCCTAGTTTTTATTAGAAACGGGAGTGTGTTTTTTATTGCTTTTTCAAGAAGTGCTTCCTGCCAATACCATGCTCCATAACGGTCGCTACAGAATAGAAAGCGTACATGGTCACGGCGGCTTTGGTGTTACCTACCGGGCAGTTCACGTTCACCTTAAGATGCCCGTTGCCATCAAAGAGTTTTATCCGCAGGATTATTTAAAAAGGGATAGAGTATCCGGGAAGGTCCTTTTGGCCGATCATGATAAACGATCCTACGAAAGAGGTATCGAGCGTTTCCTTACCGAAGGGAGAATATTGGCAAGGCTGAACCATCCTAATATAGTCAAGGTGTTTGATTACTTTTCTGAGAACGGGACTGCTTATCTAGTGATGGAATTTATAGATGGTATAACGCTAAAGGATGAGATGCAAGAGCATGGTGGTTCCCTGGATGAAAAGAGGGTTCGGGTGGTTTTTGAAAAGCTGGCAGATGCGCTTGAAGCAGTCCATGAAGTGGGTATCTTTCATCTCGATCTTAAACCCTCAAATGTTCTTATTTCTCGCGACGGGCGGGTTATACTAATAGATTTTGGCTCGGCGAGGTACCGGCTAAGAAGCAGTACGACGAGGATGTTTTCCCCCGAGTATGCCGCTCCAGAGGTTATAGCCGGTGGTAACGTTGGGCCTGAGAGCGATATATTCGAACTAGGCATGATGCTGTATGAGATGTTAACGGGCGAGCTTCCGCCGGGTGCGTCTACCCGCATGCAAGAAGATAAATGGAAGCCGGAAGGTTTGGAAGAGCCCTGGAAAAGCTTGCTGGCTGCATCACTGCAAATTGATCAGAGCAAGCGCCCGAAAGACGTTCGGATGCTTCTAAACATCTGGAAGGCCCAAACGGCCAAAGAATCAGCGGCAACTATTAAAGTTAATTCACCACCAACCAGAGTTCTTAGGTCGGCTATCCAAAAAGAGCAAACAACTGCAAAGAAAACGCCTAAACTGTTTCCAGCACTTAAGAAGCCTAGGGTGAGCGACAATCTGTCTCACCAATTATCGCGGGTGATGCGTTTTATGCTGGGTCTTCTTGTAGGCATGTTTATTCTTACTATGGTACTTCAAACTCTGGGCAGGATTGCATCGGTGGTAATGAGCACAGTAGGGTCTAAGGTGAACGAAGGAATCAGCACGGTAGAATCTGGGATAAGGGAAGCAGAGTCTGAGCTATACGAATCCATCGGTGTTTTTTGGCTTAATATAGGCCAATATGACAGGGCACCTGACATGTTGCTAAAGGCTATCGAGCTTGACCCCGGCGACGCTGATGCATACGCTAAGCTTGGATGGGTTAGGTTAAACCAAGGAAGATTCAATGATGCCGCCATAGATTTTAATAAGGCTCTTGCCCTGGATCCGAATTGCAAGGATGCCGAATTGGGTAGCCAGTATCTATCGCATGCAAGACAGCACAACTAAAACTACATAGCACTTTTCGTAGAATCTAATTGGATATCATATACCGCTGCCTTGATATAATTGGTAGAATAGTCTCAGGGGGATTACTTATGCGCGAGATTAAGTTTAGGGTACTTGACGGTTTTAGCAATTGGCATTTTTCTAACGACATTGGGATCGGTATATTTTTCGATCGCCTAGATTACGACTTCCAGGAAGAAACCCTGGGCCAGTATACAGGCCTTAAAGATCAAAAAGGGATAGAGATATGGGAAGGCGATATACTTAAAGCTACCCGTGAAACGCCGACGTTTGATAGCAGAATTAAAGGCTATGTCGAGTATTCAGATGCCCATGCATGTTGGGTTCTGGTTATTAAGAAAGGCATAGAGTTTCTTCCACTTCATCAGCTCTTCGACCTGGAAAAAGTAGGCAATATTCACGATAATCCCGAGATGATATCTTGATAAGTTGAAAGTACGGTTTGTCTTTGCTTTTTATAGTTGTCCTCTCAGGCGGCTCCTTCTGGGTACAAAACGCTTTTAAGAAGCTCTACCAGTGTATTGGCTTAAAAATGTTTGCCTTACTTTACTTCAAAAGTACCCTTTCCGCCTTGCTCGAACCACTGCCCTATAGAGTTTAAGGCATCAAGGGCTTCATCTTCTGATGCATATTCCGCCAACGCTATGCGATCAGCATAGCGTGACATAATTGCCCGGATGGTAAAACCGGCTGTGGGTCTGGTTTCACCTGATGGATATACCGTGTCTCTACTGATTTCAAATCCTGCAATGTCTGCAATACTCAGTATGGTTTTTTTATCCTGCGATTTGATTAGCACTTCTCCGCTCCTTTACTTTAGAACTTATAATTCTCTTTTACCCAGGAGTGTAAGCGGTTAAAATTAGCCATTGATTTTGCCGCAATTTAATGTTTTGGTTAAAATATGAAGCCAACGATATGTTAGGATGCTTTTTATCTTTGTCTGCTAAAGCTATAATTTTTAGTTCTTGTTTTAATACAGCGCACGGTAAATTTGTTGTCAAGATTTGCAGGAGGACTTTATGCGCAAAAAGATTTTACTTATTCTGTTGCCGATTCTTGTTCTGGCTGGCATCGTCCTTAGCTCATGTGCAAGACATGATGCAAAGCAGGCGGTAAAGCCTGCGGAATCTAGTAAGCAGAAGACGGAGAAGGCTATAAACTTGCAATCGACGTATAAAGAAGTGCCGCTTATACCTAGCCTTAGATTAGCCAAGCCAGATGGGGTTATCGTAAAGGGAGCTTGGGGTAAGGAGGATGGAGAGTTTGGCGTCTTGCTTCCTGGGCGCGACAAGGTAAGTGAGCCACAATATCCATACTCCTTTGATGTTGATAGTGAAGGCAAAATCTACATACTTGATGAGTTTAATAAGAGGGTGCAGATTTTTGATAAGTCAGGCAATTTCTTAAGCGCGTTTCCGGTGCAAAGTGGCGATTCTATAAAGGTCGATGGCGACAGCATTTATATAACGGATGATAGGGGCGAGGCGGTGGTATACCAAGACGGTAAATTAATAAAGAAAGGGCAAGCCAGCTCTATAGTGCCAAAAAATTTATGTGATTTAAGTTCAAATATTCCGCTTGGCACATCGCAGACATCCGTTAAATTATCTAAGACAGAGAAGGGAATCACCCTTGATATATTAAATAAGGATGGCAGCAGCAAATCCCAAGTATTTCTTAAGAGGCAGGAGGCATCATCGCTTGATGACAAGTGGGGGGTTGACAAAGACGGTAACGTCTATGTCATAGCCGGAATCGTAAACAACGGCGAAGGCAACGCAAAAGAACCCCGGTACGCAGTCGTTAAATATATCTCTAAAAAGGGAGATATCCACAAAATCGATATACCTGGTGGCAATTCGCATACATCTTTTATCATTCATGAAAGCGGTGTGATTTATGAGCTAGAGATTTTAAAAGATGGTTTACAAATCATAAAATGGCGAGTACCGTAGGACTTATAAAGTATTGCTTTATAAGTCAATTTAAAGGCCCCGGCTTTGCCCTAGCTGGGGCCTTAGCTATTTACTCGCCATTTTTTGATGATAAGCGGGAAGAAATTTCGTTCTTCCCTGCTGAACACCAAAAATGCGGGTAAATAAAATGTGTAGGAGGTGAAGACGATGGCAATGAGAACGACCAGCACGCTTTGGAATATTCTTTACGTGATATTGGTCATCGTGGTCGTCTTAGCTCTGTTGCAGCTGTTAGGCGTATTTACTCTAGCTCCTGCTATTGCTAGCTTGCTTTATATATTAGCTGTTATATTTATCATCTTAGTAGTCTTGCACTTGCTAGGCGTGTTCTAACCTGATGCAGATGGCCAAGAAGGGGGTTTAACCCCCTTCTTTTTTTGCAAAAAACCAACTGCCTCAAGAAAAATAGCACCTGTAACAAACTGCCCGACTGTTTATACGGCATCGTCTTGCTCCGGGAGGCTAAACCTACTACTGTTTTCTTCCCTTAATTATGCCTTGGGTAGTTAGTAAGGTTGTGGTAATATTGGGTCTAAGTCTAAGTCTAAGCCCAAATTTATTACAATAAATTAAGTGCATTTAAGTGCAGTCGTTGTAGAAAGAAAGGAAGCAAAGATGGAATCTCGCAATCAAGCACACCCCAGCTACTGTCTTTCTGTATCTATGACCGGATTTGGCAAAGACGATTCCCAATTACCATTCTCGCGACGTGATCGTTTTAACGTACTCCTGGCAGAACTAATCAACTCCCACCTTGAAAAACTTGAACTGACCGATGTTTTTCTAAAATCGATATCCGATGGGTGGCTGCTTCTTACAAACCAGACCGGCAAGGTTTCTAGCCTGTGCTGTCTTGCAACCATTATAGCGAGCAGTTTTAAAGACGAGATCAGCAAGAGCATAGGAATCACCAAAGATCATGTGCCACAGCTTAATCTGGGCATCGCATCTGGTAGGGATAGGCTGGTTGAGTTTGCCGATAGACAAAGAGATTGGATAGGCGATAGCGCAAGGAAGGCCAAGCGCCTGGCTTTGTTTGGCAACTTGGGCGAGATAATTATAGATGAAGAAGTAAATCGTGAGGCGATGGCAGTATTCAGCACTGAAGCCATCGGATTGAATGGGCAGCCATCAGGTCGATACAAGTTAGGTCATGTCAAAACCGATTTGGCCGCAGAGTCCTTATATCCCGATCGCTTTATCTATACTTTGAATGTTATCGGTGAAAGCGAGAAAGCATCTGCTGTTGTTCAAAAGGTAGAGGAGAGACTATTAAATGCGATTAGCCGGCAGGACGAGGCTAAGTATGCCAATATTGATAGTTGGAATCGGCTCATCGCAAATATCTCCGACTACTCAATTGTTCTTAAAGTGCTTACGAACATTAGGGCCGCCGGGTTATCTCCCGATGTTGTCACTTATAACAATTTAATCTCTAAAGCCTCAGATTATAATGTGGCTGTGGGCTGGCTCGATACAATGCAAAAAGAGAGCATTAGACCTACTGATGCAACTTTCAAGATTATCTCCGCTAAGGCGACTGATTACAGTATGGCAATATCGCTGCTTGAGCTTATGAAACGAAATAGCATAAAGCCAGATGCCCTTATCTACTGCAACATAATCTCCAAGTCGCCTGATTATATAACAGCAAAGCGCTGGATGGATATGATGCAAAAAGATGGAGTCAAGCCTACTGCTTCAATATATAACGCGCTTATTGCAAAATCCCCTGATTACGAGACAGCAGATTTATGGCTGGGCCATATGTTAAGGGAAGGTATACAGCTAAATAGGTCAACCTATAGTGCGATGATCTCTAAAACGCACGTTTACTCTGCTGCAAAGTACTGGTTTGAAGAGATGTTAAGGGATGGTATCCAGCCAAATCTGGCTATGTATAATAAGCTTTTATCTAAGACTATAGAATATGCAGTGGCCAGGTCAGTCTTAGATGATATGAAGAAAGAAGGCATCCAGCCAAATATAGTTACATATAATGCTCTTATAACGAAAGCACACAGTTTTGAAGAAGCAAAGTCTGTACTGGAAGAGATGCAGAATGAGGGTATTCAGCCTAATACCGATAGCTATGCAAGGCTGTTTAGTAAAAATCTTGTTGGCAGATCTGCTGAGGAGATACTCCTCTGGTATAGGGCCCAAGGTGTTGGCTCTGATGAACCTATTCAGGCTGCCATGGCTTCATACCGCAAGATCGGCCGCATTGACGAGGCCCTGCGTCTGGCTGTCGAGTACCCTGGGCTTCAAACTTCCCGCAAGATGATCAGAGAGATAATGGCCGATGTGCTATCTTATCTAGAGACCATGCAGGAGGAAGGCATTGAAGCTAGTGTTGCAAGTTATAATGCCCTGATATCAAAAGCCCCCTATTACGACACGGCAAGGGCGTGGTTTGAAGCTATGCGCAAGAAGGGTATCAGGCCAAATATCGTTACTTACAATGCGCTTATAGAAAAGTCTCCCGACTTTGACACTGCCAGAGCTTGGCTTGAGCTAATGAGGGCGGAGGGTATCCAACCGAACACTGATAACTATAAGGCTTTATTTAGTAAAGACCTCTCCAGCAAGCCGGTTGATAAGATTTTAAAGTGGTATGTATCTCAAGGGCACCAATCTGATGAGCCCATGCAGACCGCTATGGAGACATATAAAAGAAGCGGCCTGACCGATCGGGCTCTTTGTATCGCACTTGAGTATCCAAATATGCAAGCCTCTCAGAGGCTAATAAGGGAGCATCTTGAGAGTATACTTTCTTACCTAGAGGTAATCAGAGAAGAGGGAGTCAAGCCAAACATCGCGACTTATAGCGCCCTTATGTCAAGAGCACCTTACTATAACATAGCCGAGTCGTGGTTGGAGACTATGCGCAAGAAAGGCGTAAGACCCAACGCAGTTGCATATAATACCCTCATCTCTAAAGCACCTGATTACGATTCGGCTAAAGTGTGGCTGGATGTTATGCTTAGCGAAAATATTAAACCTACTGTTGTCACATATAGCGTCCTTATCTCTAAAGCACCTGACTTTAAAACTGCCAAGTCTTTACTGAATGCGATGCGCAAGAAGGGTTTGAAGCCAAATATTGTTACTTACAATGCGCTTATACTTAAAGCGCCCGACTTTGAGACGATAAAATCAATCCTTGAGATAATGGTGCAGGATGGTATTCGTCCTGATATTAATAGTTACAATGCTTTGATATTGAAAGCCCCTAATTACGAGACAGCAAAATCTTTACTTGAAGCCATGCAAAGGGATGGCATCCAACCCAATATTGTTAGCTACAATAGGCTGTTTAGTAAAAACCTTGCTAATGTCTCGGCAGATGAGTTGCTTAGCTGGTACCTGTCTAAGAGATATCATCCCGAAGAGCCGGTTCAGGCTGCGATAGCCGCCTACAGGGATGCTGGACTCATAGAGCAGGCTCTTCGCATGGCTCTAGAGTACCCCCATCTTCAGGTGGCTAGAAAATTAATACGGGATTGCAGGGACGATGCGCTCTCCTACTTTAAAGCAGCATCAGATAAGCATCCAAGGCATGCCAATGTCGACTATGCTTTAGGCATAGCTTATGTGGAATGTGGGAGGGACAAAGAAGCCGAGCCACACTTAAAACTGGCTCTTAGCTCGGCAAAACCCGGCCCGACAAGGGTCGTCATCGAGGAGTATATGCGCAAAATAGAGCGCGAGATGTCGCAGATGGTATAGGGATAAAACTGCAGTTTGAGAGCCTAGTAATGCCGAAAAAATATTTCTATGGTAAAATATCTTAGACGATATAGAGCGTTTATAGGTGGGGAAACGACCCGTCGCTGGCCCTTAAGGCTAGAGGAAACATCCCACACCCCGTTTGGTGCCTAAGCACCAGGCGAAGCAGGCCGCCTCCCGCAAGGGAGGGCAGCTTCTTTTTGGAGCTGACGACTAGTGCCACAGAGACGAGCTGCGCAAGAATTATCTTGCGCGGGTGAAACGAGGTAAACTTCCGGCCGGGTGCAACTCAAATAGGGGGCGCGTAACGCCGCGCTGTCCCGGGTAGAGGCAGCCGCTTTAAGCGGCACCGATTATTAGAGTCGGTAGATAGATGACGGGATAAAACAGAATGGGAGTTACGGTTTCCCCACTACTTTTATGTCTTTTCAAACGAGCAACGCTGTAAGCAGGAACAACAAAAAGCACCAGAAGCAAAATTCTGGTGCTTTTCTCATTTGTCTAACAAATAGCTAACAAGAGTTCTAAATATGCTGTAGGGAAGGTGCTTTAGGGGCTTTAAAAATGGCTTGGTGTCTCTCGTGGGCGTCTACCTCAGTCTCGGGTAGAACGTGGCTGTATACTCTTAACGTAATCGATGCATCGGCATGACCCAAAAGCCTTGAAGCATATCGTAAAGGTTTTCGGCTTAATAACAATGCCGTAGCATAGGAGTGTATTAGATCGTGCCAGCGAACGTGTCTGAGGCCGGCCAGAGCCAAAGCAGGACGGAACACCCGGACCTCGATATTCCAGGGGCTCATTGGCTTGCCCTTATTGTTGCAAAATACCAGGTTCTCTGGGTTCTTCTCTATCTCAAAGGATTGCCTTAATCTGTGCTGCTCAAGTGCCTCTTTAAGCGCGGGAATCATCGGTATCTTTCTTTTGCTTGATGCCGATTTGAGCTTACGGAGCTTGTTAGGCCGTACATGGGTGTAGTCATTTGCAAAGTCGATATCATCCTACGTTAGATAAAGCTGCTCAGCTTGCCGCATACCGGTATAGCACGCAGCCATAATAATAAAATACTAGCAAATCCTAGCATTTAAAGTGATTTAGATTTTGGTAAAGGTTAGTATCCGGAGCAAAAATGTTAGTAAATGTTAGCATTTAAGAGAAGTTTTCTGATCTGATTACGCGCGAAACAGCGATCGAAAGCAAAAAGACCGCGAAGAGTGTTAATGTTTAGGGCTTCTGGCCAAGCAAACAAGACAAAACACTACACCTAAAAAAGAAGCAAAGCGTTATGTCTGAATGCTAACTATAGTAACTTTTCGCATCTACCAACGTCTCACCGCATCCTGAGCAGTGGCTAACATTGGATGGGAACTCTGCTTCACAGTTAGGGCAGACCTTAAAAGCCTCAGTGGCCGTAGGTTTTGTGTCTTCAATGAAGTTGCCGGCCTCTTGCATGAGAAGTCCGACCCTTTTTACAGCCCAGCCATGCCCTAAGAATATAGATAAGAGTAAGACCAGTATAAACAAGCCCGCCCATATCATATCCGGCAATCCGAGAGCAACCGTTATGTAGGACATAGCTATTGCTATAACTAGTGCCAAGAGAAAAAAGATAAGATACCTAAAGTACACCTTTATACCGACGCGAAAGCACTCCATGCTAAAGAACTTAACCGGTTGCTTATAATAAGTATTGGTGATGTAGCCCATTATGTTGAAGGTAAGAATGAAACCAAGGGGAATGATTGAAAGAACAATATTAATAGGAGCCGTTTTTATCCAAATCATAAACCCCACAACAAGCGTATTCCATGAGAAGACTTCTACCTCTTTTATTTTAAGCATGGCTATCTCTCCATTAACTAACTTAGCTGATAATTAAGTAGTTTTTGCAACACTACATTATGATTATCCATTAATTTAATAAGTACATCAATCGCTTAGAGGGAGAGGGGTTGTTAAAAGCTAAGGTTAGGAGCAAAATTGTTGAAGAATGTTGAGGTTCGTCGCTGTGTGGTTGTAGCAGGAGGAGTAGCTAGAAGGTACCAGATGTCGAAACTAGACGTAGATGAGCTTGCGCTAAGAAAAGCCGAAAAGCTTATAGCAGTTTTGATTAAATTGCAAAGCTGCGCCCCTGAAATAATCAGATCCGCTTCCATAAATTCAAGCATTGTTACTCCTCCAAGGCAAAAAGGATACGTTGCTGGCGGTGTGCAAATCTACATTCCTGCCAAAGTCAGGGAGCGATATACTAAAGTGTGTGAGGGCCTGGACGAGCTTATTAAAGATGTAGAAGCTACGATTAAGAGAATCAGGGAGAAGGAGAAAAGAGCTTGGAAGCGGTTGAGTGAGAAATTTTAATCGCTATCTCGTTAGAAATCCATTAGAACGCTACATATAAAAGCAGGTAACAAGGTATAAAATAGTACACTACCGAACACATATTCGGTTACTGTTTCCCCGCGCAAATTAAAAAATCAGGCTGCTAGCCTGATTTTTTAATTTGCAGAGAGTAGATAGTAGACTGAATTTTCTTGTCTTTCCCTCTCAAGGTAAGACACTATTGTGCTTTAGCACAATTAGTCGACAACATGCTATGCGACCACTAATTTAATAATTGAGTCGCTGATTTATTATAATATCGGGTATACTATTTTTACTTAACTGCTATGGGGGCAGCAATGGATGAGGGTATTCTAAAACATATAGCCACAAAACATGATTTAGAAGATTTGAGAATTGAGTTTAGGCAGTCTCAGGATGCGGTACTATCACGACTTGACGAAATCATTACAACGGTACGACGAATCGATCAAGAGCGAGTATTTACGTTTGAATATATAAAAAGACTTGAGACAAGACTTGGAGAAACCGAGGCAGAAGTCGAGCAAAACCGCAAAGACATCAACCGTATTAAAGATATTCTTAAGATTGGTTGATTCGTTAACCCGCTTATAGTTCTAGCGTAATGGATCTATTCAGGTTCTCCAGGAACGATCCCTTAGTCCTAGGTCTTCGTGCTTCTCCTTAATCGCCACTTGTCGATTTCGCTTCCGAACAACACGACTGAGGCTACACCAACAGCTATTAAGAACTCTCTTATACTGAGTGGAGTGCTTCGAAATACGGTTTGCATAGCTGGGATATAGATTAAGGCCATCTGCGCTAAAAAAGCGGCAATGATGCTTACAAATAAGAATCGATTACTTAAGGGGTTCTGCCGGAAAACAGAGATTCTCTCAGACCTGGAGTTAAAGACATGGAAGAACTGTGTAAAGACAACGGTTGTAAGCGCCATAGTCCTTGCATGCTCGAGCGGGTACCCACCCGCAAGTTCCCATAGATACACGCCAAGAGTTGCCATTGAAACCAACGCTCCAAGGACCAGCATTCGAATTATAAGGGTACGATTTAGCACACCTTCTTTTGGATCCCGTGGCGGACGTCGTTCTATGCCTTCTTCCTTTGGATCAAATGCCAGTGCCACGTCTTGCAGGCCGTTTGTTACAAGGTTTACCCACAAAATCTGTGCTGGAAGCAGTATTAAAGGTATAGTGGTTACTATGGCAACAAATATTGCGGCAAGCATTCCTAAGCCGGTTGTCAGCAAGAAATATGTAACTTTTCTAATGTTGTCAAATGCGACTCTTCCTTCGATGATCGCTCTGTAGATGCTGGCAAAGTTGTCATCGACGACTACCATATCGCTTGCTTCCTTAGCGACGTCTGTGCCAGTGATACCCATGGCAACCCCGATGTGGGCGGCTTTTAGCGCCGCAGCATCATTTACACCATCGCCGGTAACGGCGACGATTTCACCGTTTTCTTTAAGCGCATTTACAATTCGAAGCTTGTGTTGTGGTGAGACCCTTGCAAATACCGGGACGGTTTTGACTATTTGCCGCAACTCGTCATCGCTTATATTATCTAGCTCGCGCCCAGACATGGCTCGGTCGCTCTCTCGCGCAATCTCCATTATCTTTCCAATGGATAGGGCAGTGCGCTGGTTATCTCCTGTGATCATAATAACTTTTATGCCGGAGAGCTTTGCGTTTCTTACGGCCTCGATGGCCTCGGGACGAGGCGGGTCCATCATTCCCTGTAGGCCCACAAAGGTAAGTTCGGCTACATCATCGTGGGTTATTTCTATTTTGCCGGGCGGCATCTTTTTATATGCCATACCCAGTACCCTTAGACCTTTGTCTGCAAATTTGTTGGCCTGCTCTATTACGGCTGCCTTATATATTTCTATGTCTCCACGAGATCCTGCAACAGCTTTTGAAAGCGCAAGCAGCTTTTCAGGGGCTCCTTTGACCAGAAGATATGTTGCTTCATTATGCTTATTAAGCGTAGCCATATATTGAAACTCGGATTCAAAGGGCAATAAATCAAGTTGCGGGTAGTCAAGCATTTCTCTTTCTTTATCCAATCCTCCACGATATGCTGACACAATAAGCGCAACTTCGGTCGGATCTCCGTGCGCACGCCACAGATCGTCTTCTTTAATCAGGTTCGACTCGTTCGCCAAAAGTCCTATTCTAAGCAGCCATGACAGCAACTCGTTATCTTTGGCTTTAACCGGTTGACCGTTTTTCAGCACGACCCCGACAGGGTCATACCCTGATCCTTCAACACGGTATGTAATATCGCCAACCCACAATTCTTGCACTGTCATCTGGTTTCTTGTAAGGGTGCCAGTTTTGTCAGAACCTATTACGGTGCTGCTTCCCAATGTTTCAATTGCCGGCAGATTTCTAATGATCGCGTTCTTTTTTGCCATGCGATTTACTGTAACAGCGAGCGCGATGGTTAATGCAACCGGCAGTCCTTCAGGAATAACTGCTACAGCCATGGCGATGATGGCTAAGATGAGCTGCAAAAGGTTTTCGCCTTGAGCGGTACCAATAGCTAATCCTGCAGCACTGAAGCCGGCCGTAGCAAATATTATGTAGCGGCTTAATACTTCAATCCTTCCTTGAAGGGGTGTTTTTACCGGCTCAACGGAGCGCACTTCTTCTGATATTTGACCGAGTTGTGTTTGGCTTCCTGTTGCGACTACAACTCCGGTTGCACGCCCGGATGCTACTGTGCTTCCCATAAATGCGATATTTTTCTGCTCAAACGGCTGCAAATCCACCCCAGGTATAGCCTCCGATGTTTTAAACACAGGTTCTGACTCGCCCGTAAACGCAGACTCTTCAACTTTAAATTCCTTAACCTGGATTAGCCTAATGTCGGCCGGTACTCTCTGGCCTGATTGGAGAAGTACGATGTCGCCGGGCACGAGCATCTCAGCATCGATGTCTCTCTCAAACTCATCCCGTATCACCGTAGCATGAAGGGCAAGCAGTTTCTTCAATGACCGTATTGATTCTTCAGCTTTGTATTCCTGAGTAAAGCCGATTACAGCATTTAGAAGCACTACCGCAAAGATTACTGCAGCATCGATAAAATCGCGAAGCAGCACTGTAACAGCGGCTCCTATTAAAAGAATATAAATAAGCGGATCTGCAAACTGATGAAGCAACACTAAAGCTATTGGTGTTCGTTTCTCTTCGGCGAGCTTGTTTGGACCGTATTTCGCCAGACGCAAGCTTGCCTCGTCATTGGAGAGTCCGTTAACACTGGTTTTAAGCTCCCTAAGGACTTCGTCCACAGAGAGTGAATACCAGTTTTGCTTAAAAGACGTTTCTTTTCTGAATTCCATTGTCAAACTAATCCAACAGTCCAGCTTCTACGAGCGTATTTTAAGCTTAAAATTGCAAGCATCTAATTTGCTGCCTCGTTATTTATGCATACTTTGGCGGGGCAGCAGAGTTTAGCTGGCAACATCACGGCTTAACATGCCGAATTTACATGCAGATGGAAACAATATCATTGACCCGTATACCTTGATTCTTAGATAAAGCCTTGATCTTTTACTGGCCATTACTGCTTTGAAATTTATTTCCGTAAATGAGATATATAAAACAGTGCGGTTAATAAATTAGCCGATCTTGCGCAAGGGTTTTTCAAATCCTTCAACCGCAGAGCCGTTAATATTGATTGGTAAAAAAATATTCTAGAAGATTGCTTTATCTGCAATGTTTTTGGGTATCCAATTACCAAGCAGTAATATTTAAATTTAGGGCAGGGACTGCTTACTCAAAGAATCAGAAGATGGTGATGGGCTACTATGAGCGATTTTTCGTTTACGGTTGAGGTTTTGAATGATCACAAATTGCTAGTAAAACCAAAAGGCTCACTAGATTTTCATACAGTTGGCATACTAAAGCAAGCCATATACCCACTGGCAGTGAACGAAGATATAACAGATATCACGTTTGATTATTCAGACGTTGATTATTCGGATAGCTCGGCCTTCGGTCTTCTGCTTAAACTTAGCAGAACACTGGATGGAGAAGTCACTGTAATTAACGCGCGCCCATCGCTAAAAAGGTTATTTCAAATGGCTGGATTTGATACCCTGTTTTTTAAAGGCGAAAATCACGATCACATAGCGTAAGCCGGTGTTATTTAGATCTTCGATTTCTCTATCGCTACGTCTCAGGATGGCATCTAGCGATAACTATGTGCTAAAGGATGACAACTCCTCTTCTAACACTGGCATTTTGCACCTCAAAGACATTTCATCGACCATTGCTTATTCTTAGTTCGTAAAATCCTGTGTGATCATATATCCGTACGGACCGGCATCAACTATGCCTATACCTACCTTACCAAAAGCGGGGTGCAGAATATTCTGCCGGTGCCCCTCGCTCTGCATTAAGTTTTGGTGCGCAATATCGATGCTTTGCGCATATGCCAAGTTCTCGCCGGCAAATAGAAAAAGTATGCCTGCGCTCCGAAGCCTGTCAAATGGGCTTCCCTGGGTCGGTGAATTATGGTCGAAGTAATTATTCTTAACCATGTCGAGACTGTGCGCACGGGCTACATCTCTTATTCTGGGGTCAAATTGAAGCGCTTTCAGATGTAGCATCCGACGTTCATTATTAATAAGGCTTAGCATATATAGTTCTGCGCTGGCATTGAAAGATACCATTACATCGCGGGGGATATTTGCGCGAAATTCTCTTTCGCTGGGTGCCTTAAGCCATCCCGTATCTTCTATTGCTCTACCTACGATTCTCTCAACCTGTGGCTCAATAATCGTTGCTGCTTTCACAATGCGGGCTCCAATTATTGACCTGTTGATTGAGTCCTTGATATAGGTGCTTACAGGGAACCAGACGAGTGTTCCTAGTATTATCGATAACCATATGAATCCCCCTACCAGTGCTGGCAGCATCCCAAGCAGGCTATCGGTTTTTCTTAACTGAAAGCGCAATACAAATTTGGTAATGCGCTGATATAAGTAACGGGAGGCTAGCGCGGTTACTGTCGTGTATGTGAGTGCGAATAGCGCGGCAAAGGACATAAGGTTAGTATAGCTTTGTGGTAGGCGAGATGCGCTATATAGAAGGTTGCTTATTGGGGGATATGCCATAATTGCTAAGGATACAGATGCCATAAAGATAAACAAATCGACAGATGTCAAAAAAAAACCCCTTTCTATAGCCGTGTACGACCCAGGCAAGTAGGAAAACTATAATGGATAAGTCTACTAAGTTAAAGGATTCCAATGGTTGCTCACCTTGGCAAAGTTCTTACTGGTGTATTCCCTTTTTGGACTAAATATTTATAGGCAATAGAAAAACCCGCCCGTATGGGCGGGTTTTCCAACAGACCCTTTTTCACCATGCTCATGGTGTGGAGGTATATTTTGGCCAAACTCGACCGAAGACACTTTTTTCAGTTCTTTTTAGGCTGTATCGTTAACTGTTGTTTTTACGATAATCTCATGGATATCGCTGTCTCTTACAATTGTTAAACTAAGCTGTTCCGCCAGCGCAGAATAACCGGCTTCCAAATCCTTTGTATCCTCGATTCTTTGTCCGTCAAGGGCGATAATAATGTCGCCTTTCATTATCCCTAGCTTGTCTGCAAGGCTGCCCGACTCGACATTTGTAACAAGTACACCGGTACTCTCTCGTCTGGTTGGTTGCTCGCTGTCAAACTTGACAGCTTCTTTCCTGCCATGTATGCCAAGCGGAGTTTTTTCTTCCTCGGGTGCTAGAAAGTCTTTCAGAGCTTTTCTAATTGGGTCGATCTCAATTGCAAACCCGATGGCTTGCGCTCTCATGACCATCGCGGTGTTGATGCCGATAACTTCACCTCGCGAGTTAATTAAAGGCCCGCCACTGTTACCGGGATTAATTGGAACATCAACCTGAATGAGGTTCTTTAATTTCTGCTGTCTGCTGAACCAAAGCTCTCTATGTGTTGCACTAATGACACCAGCAGTCACGGTCCACGTAAATCCTAGCGGGTTACCGATTGCAATAGCCAACTGCCCGGGTAGTAAGTTCTTGGATGTGCCAAGCTTAACTGTTGGCAAGTTTTTCCCATCGATTCTAATAAGCGCGACGTCGTGCGTTGGGTCTTTACCGATGAGTTCTCCTTTAAAGCTTCGGCCGTCGGGCAGGTGAACCATGATTGACGAACTATCTTTTACCACATGAAAATTAGTGAGGACAAGCCCATTTTTGTTAATGATCATGCCTGAGCCGGTCCCCTGGACATAATTCTGTCCAAAAGGCCAGGCCTCTATCCTCTTGCCGAGGCTTATATGCACCGTAGCAGGGCCTGCTTTAGCCGCGGCAGAAGTTACTGCTGCAGAGTAAGCATCAAGCAGACCGTTGTCGCTCGGTTTTAGCTTTTTATCTATCTCAATAACATGCGTAAATTTTTTCATGATCATTACTTCTTTCTAAGCCGCTTTCTTGCGTGTGGCTAGAGGCAGGTGCAGGTAAAACTAAACGTTTAAGTCGTTTATAAATTTTTGCAATTGACTTAGTCGCTCCCGATTCAGGGAGTAGTATACGTGTCTGCCAATTTTTTTAACTTTTATGACTCTGCTTTGTCTTAACACCTTAAAATGGTGCGACATTGCAGGCTGGCTGAGGTTAAATCGCTTTCTAAGTATTTGGCAACTTGTATCTGATTCTTGCCTGCTTAAAGCCACTACTATTTTTAACCTCGTATCATCGGATAACGCGTTAAATAACTGCACCAAAGTCTTACTAGCCATTGCATTCACCTTTAAGATTTATACCCAAGAAATATTTAAATAGTTTTAAATATTTAAATACATCATTGCTAAATCGTCAATATAATACCGCTGGCGGATTAGGAATATCTAGCCATTGTTGTGTAATTAATCATAATTGCGCACCATATGCTGTCCTTGCGTAACCTTATACTTTACCGGCTATTTACGCTTCTAAGGTTTGTTTTAAGCTTATTGGCATAAATACGGAAATGTTTTTCTTGATTCTTGCATATAGCTTTGCCGCACTTAAAGCCAGTATCTGCAGGTACCGAGTTTATATGTCGAGGCTTCGTTGATCAATTAGCTCAACCCTTTTTTTACCGGGCAGTGCGTTAAGCAACCCGGCCATGTCGCGGGCGTTTTGCACAGGGTATGTGTTCATGCAATTGTTGAACATGATGTGGACCTGGTCAGTATCTTTAGCAAGTCCCTCTATTCTAGAAACCCATTCTTTGAGTTCGCCTAGGCTATACAGGTAATCAAAACGCTCAGCTACTGTTATGCCTTTTTTGAACCAGTTTTTTGTATTGCGCCCATGAAACCTCACGTAAGCGATTTTTGCCGTGGTCCGTGCTATAGGCGGGATAGTCAAGCCAGATGCGAATTGCGGCTCATCAACCGATACATAAACTAAATTATGGTCACGCAAGAACCTCATAGTGTCCTCGATTTCTTTATTGTCTACCCAACTCTTATGCCGAAACTCGATAGCAAGCAGGCTATCTTTCATCCACTCCTGACACTGAAGGATATAGTTTTTGTTCTCTTTGCTTTTAGTGAAATAGGGCGGGAATTGAAACAGGATAAGACCAAGCTTGCCGGCAATCCGCAGCGGGTTAAGAGCGCTATAGAATATATTGAAAGCCTTTTCAAGCATATCACGAGGAGGTTCTTCGATATAGGGTGCCTTATAACCTGGAGGCAAATGAATAGCCAGAGCACGGCCCAGACTTTTTAGCATGACTTTATGTTTAGTCATCAAGCCAAATGCTTTGAAATGAAAGACAAAATCATCTGGTGTGCGTTGGGCAAAAAGAACTGAATTGCGCTCGGAGGGAAGCGAGTAATAGCTGCTATCGATTTCAACACAGTTAAAATGCTGGGCGTAGAAAGATATCCTCTCGGCCGGTTTTATCCCTTTCGGGTAGAACGTCCCGTCAAGGCCCTTATCGGTAAAACTGCAGGTTCCAATATAATAAGAAGCCACAATATCCTCCTGTGTTTATTATACCAGAGGGATTTGCCGGGTCGTTGCTTGATAGATGGCTTGTGCGCTAAAATAGTTTTGTTTTCAATCCGATTGGAGCAAGATGAAAGCGTACTTAGATATAGAAACCTCATTTTCAAACAAGTTGACAGTCATTGGACTATATATTGCAGAAAGCCGCAGCTTCATCCATCTCGTAGGAGATGCAATAACGCCAGACAGACTCATGGGCTATCTTAAGGATGTAAGGACTATCTACACCTACAACGGCAATCGTTTTGATATCCCGGTGATTCACAGGCACTTAGGAGTAAACTTAAGAGAGAGCCATGAGTCATGCGACCTTATGTATGATTGCCACAGGCATAATCTTAAGGGAGGACTTAAAGCAGTTGAGAGAACTTTGGGGATAGCCCGGAGTATTTTCGGGCGAGGTGAAGACGACCCGAGGGTACTATGGCGAAGGTACCGTATACACAGGGATGAAGAATCGCTGGAAAGGCTGCTTGTGTACAATCGCGAAGACACTTTAAACCTTATACTTCTAGAGGACCGCCTTAAAAATGGGTACAAAAAGAGACAGGATACAGGCTTAGATGAGGTGCCTGTAAAATCTTATATAAGGCTTGTTTAGGCGACCTAAAATGCGAAGGAAAGACTCCCTTATAATTGTTGCTATTACTATTGGCGTTCTGGTTACGATATTGCTACTTTACATTGCCCTGGCCGGCAGTTTACCTGGTATGCGCAAGCCAATTCCGACGACGACTATAGGCAGGACTGAGACTTGTCCGCTCACGGGTGAGAAGGTTAGCACCAGGGCAAACAGGGTGCCGTTTGCTGTCTGCATTGATAATATAGCGCAGGCTAGGCCGCAATCAGGACTGGATAAGGCCGATATTATCTATGAAGTGAGCACTGAAGCAGGCATCCCTAGATTTTTAGCGATCTACTATTGCGGGGGCGCAGATCGCATTGGCCCCGTAAGAAGCGCTAGGACTTATTTTATAAGCCTTGCCAAGCAGTTTAATGCGGTACTTGTCCACGCCGGCGGCAGCCCCCAATCGCTGAGACAAATAAGTGAAGGCGAGATAAGAAGCCTCAACGAGTTCAAATTTAGGGAAGCATACTTCCGCGATCGGTCGAGGCGGGCACCGCACAACCTGTTCACAACTACCGCAAGGCTTTCAGCCGCAGCGGCTGACGCCGGATTCAGCGGGCCGGTCAGGGTCAAAGGGCCGTCGTTTGATGGAGATAGGGCAGCCGGTATAGAGGCGAGAGCCATCACGATCCCATTTCCCACGACGACAGTTAGCTATAACTATGATCCTGTGTCCGGCGATTACTTGCGCTCGATGAACGGTGTAGCCCACACCGATGCAGTTACCCGTGAACAGCTAAGAGCCAAAAATGTGGTAGTTCAATTTACTAAGCAAAGAGTAATAGATACAGCCGGCAGATTGGACATCGATCTTGTTGGCGATGGGAGAGCCATCTTTTTCATTGGTGGGAGGCGTATAGAAGGCCGCTGGATAAGGCCATCCGAATCAGAGCCGTTTCTCTATAAGGATTCAGATGGTAACACAATCAAGCTAAACCGTGGACAAACATGGGTGGAGATTGTTGCTGAAAACATGAGGGTTACCGCGAATTTACCCTAGATTTTTAACGAAGCATAGAATATAGCCATTTGAAGTTTCGTATGCTATAATTTTACTCGCTGTTGAGGGTGCAAAGCTGTGGCGTTTGGCACAGCTTTTCTTTATGGGGGACTGTTGGACAGTCCTAAACTTAAGGAGGGATTCCCGAGCGGCCAAAGGGGACGGACTGTAAATCCGTTGGCGAAGCCTTCGAAGGTTCGAATCCTTCTCCCTCCACAAAATTGCTCTTGAAGGCAATTTTAGATTTTTGCCCTCGCCTCCTTAGCTCAACCTGGCAGAGCACTCGACTTGTAATCGAGAGGTTACCGGTTCGATTCCGGTAGGAGGCTCCGCAGCAGGCCGCCTTTTGGCGGCCTTAACTTTTTCTAGAAGATACCAGCTCCACTACCTCAGAAATAGCATGAACATTAGCATGAATACCAATGCGAGCGCCTACTGGACAAGCTAGTAGATATCTGCTTCAATTAATGGGGCAATAATTGAAGCATTGGTCACGGTAGTAAGAGTCGCAGCAGGTTTATGTCAGAGATTGAAGTCGGTTTGAAGCGTTTTGTAAAGTATATATGCTGTTTTTATCTCGCGATGCCTGATCCGGCAGCCAGCGGAAGAATCGCCGTTAGATATGCCAGAAAACTTCAGGCATCTGTAAAGGCAATTCACAGGTTCAGGCTGCAAAGCGAGACGGATAAAACAATCGCTTAGTATAGCGCCTTACTGCTTGTTTGATTGCTGTACATCCCTAAGTAGCCACCCAGCACCGCGGCGCCTAAGGCGAGTACGGTCCAGAACGTAAACCATCCTATTTCTGATGCGGCAGATCTTGCAAATACACCTATGTTGATTCCAGCGGTTGTTATTGCCGCACCTGAAACGGCCGCTGCTATACCTAATCCAATCAGCAAGACCAACCCGACCAGGGCGAGCATAAGCGCCCAGACCATCAATCCATGCGCCATGCCTATTCCCCTTGTATCTACTGGCATTAACCTGCCGGCGGCGTATCCGCCGATAAATAGGGAGACGACTAGGCTTACTGCGGTCCAGATGCCTATAGCTGTGCTTGCTTGTCTTAAACCGGTTATACTCGTAACCGGCATAGTTGCAAGAATTATAGCGACACCTACTGAGGTCAGCAGTATCTGCCCCGCAATTACAAGGATTACACCTGCCCAAATCGGGCCCCAGCGGACACGGTCGCGAAGCCTGGCTGCCTCAGGAATCGGTTCCCGTACCCCGGCTCTTTCCTCAAGATGTCTTTCCCTTCTTACTTCGGCCATCTCCATCCCTTCTTCGCTGCAAAAACAAGGATATTTTTGTTGCTTTCTGAATACCCATGTACAGGATGCTTAATCGGGTATGAAAATAGCTTTTAGCATTGCCGTATCTTCTTGAAAAGACTACTTTTCATAACAGAGGGGGTAAACTGGGCTCTAAGTTATGTTATTATTATCTATGGTTTGCTACCTTTGCAAAAGGAATGTTCATTTCACGTTGTTGGCAGAATCAAGGGATTAAGGAATTGGTAAGAGGTATATGATCAATGCACCAATAAGAGCAGCACGGGACTTAGCCAAGGCAATAATCATAGCTCTCCTACTTAGCTTATTGATTCCGGCTTGGGTTTTTGCATCCGACAGCTGGAGTCTTTATCAACACGATGCCAGGCATTCTGGTCAGAGTGATTTTAAGGGGCCGGGTAGTGCCAGCATTCTTTGGCTGGTAGCATTTGGCGCAACTGGGAAGCCGACGACACCCATTGCCGTCTCGGCAGACAGTAAGCTTTTCGTTGGCGTTGAGGTCAGCCCTCCAAAAGAATCCACCACAACGACTACTACTGAAAAGAAAGACGCCACAGGCCATTCAGGAGTATTTGCTTTTAGCAAGAATAAAAATGTTCTCTGGGTATCAAAAGCAAGCGGCAGGGTATCGGGCCCACTTGCTGTCGGCAAAGGGGTGGTCTATGCAGTTGTAAATACGGACTTAGTCGCCCTTAATGAGAAGGATGGCTCAATTAAGTGGACGGTTCCTTTAGGCAACGAGTCATTGTGCGGAGTCATGCTGGATAAAGACGGCAACGTGTACACCGCTACTCTTGAAGGCCGGACCTTATACGCAGTTACAGCCGGCGGCAGCGTTAAATGGAAGTACACTGCTGATGGGCAGATAGATAGCCCGCCCGCAGTCGGCGACGACGGGACAGTATATTTTACGGCGAAAGACCTAAGCCTTTATGCTGTTACACGGGAAGGCTCATTAAAATGGAAATTTAAAGTTACTGAGCCTGGTACCGATCAGCTAACCGCACCTGCTATTGGCGAGGATGGCACGGTGTATTTTGGAGGTAGCAGGGATGCAGGGTACTTGACCAAAGAAGATGCCGTAAAAGTTCAAAGGGAATACCTTTATGCCGTTGGATCTGATGGGAAGCTGAAATGGAGATACCAAACAAAAGGCAAGATGCTCACGATGCCCGCTATTGCGCGGGATGGGACCATTATATTTAGTACAACAAGCCTTAATTACACAGAGGAGCGGGATTTTATTCTTGGCAACTGTTATGTTCAGGCAATTAATCCGGACGGCACAGAAAAGTGGGTTTTTGATACGGTTGACAATGCTATAACTATTCCTCCCATCATTGGAAGCGATGGCCGTGTTTACGTAAGTTCAACAGAAGGGGCAATGACTTGCATATCCAAACAGGGGATTATGATTTGGAGGGCGAAAGTTGGCGGAAGGGCCTCAATCGGCCCCAAAGGCATATTTTATATAACTGGCCCAACATCCATAGCTGCAGTTGCCGATAAGGAACTAACAAGGAGCCTGAACAAGGAAAAGAGTGCTGCTAGCACAAAGGGCAGCGGAACCTCTCCCGCCAATTATTTATCCAATCTTGTCTATATTTTGCCTGTTGCTATAGCCCTTGGAATCGGATATCTGTTTAAGATCAGGCTTGGCACGCAAAAGGAAGACACAAAATAGCCCACTTTTTATCCATAAATTACCATTTAACACCATTTACCTGCGTTTTGACCTAAATTATTGTCTTTTACCTGCCGATAAATAAAGGGATGAATCCTTGAAATTCGGATATCTATGGCTGGCGGCATATAGGGTATAGCATGGTTAAGCGTATGCTTATAATAGCTGCCGTTATCAATTTATGCCTGACCACGATATCATACGCAGCAAATATTGTTGCACAGAACACGCACAGCACGCAGACCGCCGATTTGATGACCTTCGGCAAATCTTCGCAGACAGAAAGTAAATCTTTAGAAAATGCTAAAGCAGACCTTAATGGAGTCTATGTTTCTGCACCTTCAAGGTGCAAGGAATGTCATAATATTGATAATATCGGCGGGTACAATACAATATCGGTAGTTGGAAACAGTGATGAAGCCTGCGACTGGTGTCACAGCGAAGGTGCGGCATCTATGTGTGCAGTCAGCCTGGACAACGACGACATGAGCATGGCCGAGCGCAGCGTAGGTCACAGCCGCGGGTTTGGTGTAGATACAGGTAAGTGGCAATCACCTGATGATACTTACCCAGCCTTTACACCCAAGTATTGGCGGGGTGGAATGTCCTGTCTGGATTGCCACCCTGCCCATAATTACAAGAACCAAACATTTAGTCATTCAGAAAAGATTACCCTGTTTTCCCGTGCACTTGATAGTAGCCCGAAGACGATTTTAAAGTTGAATCCAGACCGGGAGGTCGACAGGCGAACAGGGCTTGAGATTCCCGATAGCTACGAAGGAAATTACTCAAGTACGCTTCAGTATCCGACCAATACAATTTCGATAAATTGGGATAGCTATGAGTCGCTTCAGATAAGTTCCCCAGAGGAGCGGCTAAATGTGATAAATAGAATGTGCGTTGACTGCCATGATGGAAATGTTGGGCTGCATGATACTGTAAATCTTGTCTTTTCGGAGGATAGCGCGCTGCGCGGCAAATCCGGTCTTGACGCTTATGTGAGGGCCAGCGCGCACGATGCACGGCCCGAGCGTTGCCAGAAAGAGACTATATTCGATCCGGAGGACGGGCTCAATCATGGACCGGATTGCAGGAGCTGCCATAGCGGAAGCAGTGACTGTGATATCTGCCATGCACTGTCAAAAATAAAGAAGGCAAGCGGTGTTGAAGGACTAATGGATGACTCTGATTCAGGCTCTGCTGGCTCGGGTAAGGCTGACTCAGGTAAGCAGAAGAATGCCATGGCTGACCTCAATGTTTCACCTGATTGTATAAGCCTAGGTATTTCCTGGCCCCACCGCACGCTGGGATGGAAAATGCTAAAGGACGAGCTGTTTGGTATCGACTATGATGGTCGAGAAATCAGGGTCGGCCAACTCAGAAGGTTCTCAGTTGAGAAGGTATCGCTTACACCAAGTCCAGCGCAAGACCTCGACTCGGTTTGTCTTGATTGCCATAATTCAGCCGTATGGAATCCCGCCTCTAAAGAAACCTTCATAAAAGGTCTCCCATAAGGTTGTAAAAGATGCTCCTGCTAATTTTGCAAATAACTACCGGTTAAAACTCCGTTTACATCAAAATTAGTATGGGAACAAAACCGAAAGCCATATCTGGCCGGTGGTCCTTCCTTTTATTAAATACATACAGGAGAGTGTCATGCCTGAATTTGATATAGTTTCTATTGGAGAATGCATGGTGGAATTCTATAGCGATAAGTCTTTTGTAGAAGCCGACCTTTTCCATAAATCTTATGGAGGAGATACCTTGAATACCTTAGTGGCGGCATCGAGGTTGGGGTCTAGGACCGGCTACCTTACGAGAGTTGGGGAGGATGATTTTGCACCTTTCCTTCTTCAGGGATGGCTTAATGAAAGAATTGATTTATCCCTAGTAAAAATTATCCCCGGATTAAAAAACGGTGTTTATTTTGTGTCGGCATTTGAGGGAGGCGGGTACGACTACGCATATTACAGCCAGGGCAGTGCTGCTTCGACCTTATCGGTTGACGATATCGATACCGAGTATTTGGCTGCTGCAAGGTATCTTTTTATTACAGGGATAAGTCAGGGTATATCGAATAGCTGCAGGGATGCAGTTTTTGAAGCCTGCCGGCTGGTTAAAGAGAACAAAACCGGTGATGTATCATATGCACCTAATTTTAGAGCGCACCTTTGGTCAATAGAGGAGGCTAAAAAGGCTTTCCAGGAAGTCTTACCCTTTATTGACATTATATTTTTAGAACATCCTTTTGAGTCTGGTAAAATAGTGGGCATTGAAGACCCGGAAGAGCTCATAAGGGCACTCTGGCAGCAGGGTATCCGGGTTGTTGCATTAAACCTCGGCAGGGATGGACATATTATCGGCGAGAGGCACTCAGGAGTAATTGGCAAGGTCGAGGCGCTTAAGGTAGATAAGGTAGTAGATAAAACAGGTGCTGCTGATGCGTTTTGCGGAGCTTTTCTACACGGACTTGCCAGGGGCTTCGATATATTTCTGGCCGCACAGCTAGGGAGCATTATGGCGGGTTTAAAAATGACCGGTCGCGGATCGATTGCCTCAATGCCAGGCCATGATGATGTTTATCGGGTTTTTGAAGCTGCATAAAAGATAATCCACCAGGGGCCATTCACCAAAGGCCAGGATTTTCTTGCCCGTGGGCGAAGCTCTGGGTTTTAGCTTCTGAACTTGTTCATCTTGACAGGCAAGCCCTCGAAACGTATAATATTCCAATATAGGCATATGTACATATGCGTATAGGAGCAGGTATGAGCACGAAAAATACAAGAACTCTATTCTTCCGGGCTATGTCCGATCCGACAAGACAAAAAATCTTGTCTTTGCTTGAAAAAAGAGAGAAGATGTGTGTTAGTGATCTTGTGCGCGGTTTGAGGGTTTCTCAGCCCACGGTGTCAAAACACCTGGCTATGCTGAGAAACGCGGACTTGGTGCTAGCGGAACGGGCAGGTCAGCAGGTGTATTATTCTATCAACGATCGTCATATGAGAGAATGTTGTACGAGCTATTTCAGTATGTTTTCATGTTGCTCAGATCTTTTTAGTGGTTCAGATGTAGACGAACAATCTCTGGAGTAGGAGGTGCCCCTTTGTTAAGAAAAAGATACATGCTGCGTGCTGTCGCGCATTGCTGCGAAGGTAAAAGAATGTGGTCCTGAGCAAGACGTAAAAAGGCTCCAATTCCAATAGCTTTGCTTATAATTCAATAGATAGCAAACCGATAAAGCGTTGGTTTAATGCCATGAGGTGTAAACCAACGCTTTATGTCGGCAAATATTATTAAGGGAGAGCGAAAGATGAGAAAAGGCCTAATTGCCATTGGCGCAGTAGTATTAGTCTTAGTAGTCGTTGGCATTGTTATGGGTGGATATTATAACTCGTTTATAAGTAAAAGCCGTGCGGTCGATAACCAATGGGCTCAGGTAGAGACCCAATACCAGCGAAGGTTTGATTTGATACCGAATCTTGTTGAGGCGACAAAAGGCACTCTAAAACAAGAACAAAAAGTGTTTGGTGAGATCGCCGACGCCCGGGCGCGCTATTCCGGGGCGTCGACACCTGCACAGAAGGTAGCCGCGGCGAACCAGATGGAATCTGCACTATCTCGACTCCTGGTCATAGTAGAGAATTATCCACAGCTCAGGTCCAACGCGACAGTACAACAACTCATGGCTCAGATTGAGGGAACTGAAAATCGCATATCTGTTGAGCGCAGAAGATATAATGATGCTGCGACGGATTATAATACCAGCATCTCACGCTTTCCCGGTGTGGTGTTTGCCGGCATGTTTGGATTTAAGGAGAAACCTTTGTTTAAGAGCCAGACTGAAGCTGAGAAAGCCCCAAAGGTAGATCTGGGAAATAGTTAAATGATTAGAAGTAAGAAACAGTTAATCATTATTGTCATAATTGCTCTTCTTTTCTTTATGGGTTGGTCAAGCGCTGCTAAAGCAGCGCTTGACCTGCCGCAGCCGTCCGGCTACGTCAATGACTTTGCCGGTATGCTTTCACAACAGACGAGAAGCAGTCTTGAGGATAAATTAAAGTCTTACGAGGCAAGGACGGGAAACGAAATAGCTGTAGTTACAGTACCTAATTTACAGGGAACGACTGTTGAGGATTTTGCAGTCCGGCTTTTTGAGAAGTGGGAGATTGGCAAGAAAGGGCAAGATAACGGTGTATTATTTCTCGTAGCTAAGAATGAGCGCAAGATAAGGATTGAAGTTGGCTATGGCCTTGAGCCGGAGCTTACCGATGCCCAGGCCTATGATATTGTTACGAATATAGTTTCACCCAGGTTTAAAGCTGGACAATTTGATGAGGGTTTTGTGTCTGGCGTTGATGCGATTATAGGGGTGCTGTCTGCAAATGGAGCAGTAACCGGGTCCGGGGGAACGGACGAAAACCCCGTTCATGTACCGGCACGTGACCTCGGTTGGCTCATGTACCTTGGAATCTTTTTGGTGCTTAGCGCTTTTCAATGGCTTGTTGCAGTTCTTGGGCGCACTAAAAGCTGGTGGCTTGGTGGCGTGCTGGGGGCAATCGTTGGCCTTCTGGTTATGGTCTTCTCAGTGGTGATAGGCGTGATATTAGTTGCCATCCTGACACCGCTTGGGCTTCTATTTGATTTTATTGTTTCTCGTGCTTATGAGGAGCATAAGAGACGGCAGCGCGAGGGGAGAGAAGATAGCCATATTCCCTGGTGGGCCGGCGGTGGATGGGGTCCCGGCGGCGGTTTTGGCGGCGGATCTAGCGGTGGTTTTGGCGGTTTCGGCGGCGGCAGAAGCGGCGGCGGCGGCGCCAGCGGTGGGTGGTAATAGATGGCAACATTAAGATATAGCTGTTAAAAAGTTAGCAGAAACAAAAAGAGTCGGTCACAGTGGCCGACTCTTTTAGCATGTCTCTCCAGCTGCCAAACTTATGAGCTTGCGGCTCTAGCTTTTTCGTATTCTTCGATGATCTTCTTTGCAGTATCTGTTGGGACTTCCTCGTAGTGGTCAAACTCCATATGGTAAGCACCGCGACCCGAGGTTATCGAGCGAAGGGTGCTTGCATAGGTTGCCATTTCGGCGAGCGGAACAAGTGCGCTGATTGCCACATTTCGGCCGCGTGACTCTGAGCCAAGCGGCTTGCCTCTGCGGCTTGATAGGTCGCCGATAACATCTCCCATATATTGCTCGGGAACTACAACCTCAACTTTCATAATCGGTTCTAGAAGAACCGGCTTGGCTTCCATGAAACCCTTCTTCATGGCAAGTGAACCCGCTATTTTAAACGCCATCTCGGATGAATCAACTGCATGATACGAGCCGTCATATAGTGTTACCTTAACATCGACGATGGGATAGCCCGCCAGGATACCCTGCTCCATGGTCTCTTTGATACCTTTTTCAACCGCCGGGCGGTATTGCTGTGGAACGACGCCGCCAACGATCTGGTCGACGAACTCAAAGCCTCCGCCTCTGGGTAATGGCTCGATTTTAATCCAAACATCGCCGAACTGGCCGCGCCCACCGGACTGTTTCTTGTGGCGTCCCTGAACAGACGCGCTTCCTTTAATTGTTTCTTTATATGGTATACGCGGTGCTGAGAGTTCTGCCTCTACACCGAACTTTCTTTTTAATCTCTCAGTTATGACATCAAGATGCATGTCGCCCATACCAGATATAACAGTTTGGCGGGTCTCGGTATCTCTTCTGACAGTTAGGGTCGGGTCCTCTTCAGCGATTCTGTTAAGCGATGTACCGAGTTTCTCCTCGTCTGCCTTGGTCTTTGCCGCCGCTGCTACTGATATAACCGGCTCGGGGAACTTGATGGCTGGGAACATAACCGGCGTTTTACCTTCTTCATTTAGGGTATCACCGGTCATTGTTTCGGCGAGTTTTGCAACAGCACCGATATCACCAGCAGGTATATCGGACACATCCTCCTGGGTTTTTCCCCGGACGACAAATACGTGGCCGACTCTTTCCTTCTTGCCCCTGCTTACGTTAACTACCGTCGAGTTGGCTTTGAGATTGCCCGAGAAGACTCTAAAGTAGCTTAGCTTTCCTACGTATGGGTCAGCTACGGTCTTAAATACAAATGCTGCAAGCGGCTCGGAATCTGATGGTTTAACTTCAACATCCTGTTCGCTCTTCGGGTCAATTCCCTTGACCACACCTTTATCCACCGGCGAAGGCAGATAATCGACTATTGCATTGAGAAGCCCCTCAACGCCAACAGCAGTGAAGGCTGCCGTGCATGTTACTGGAATAACCTGTCCTGATGCAATTGCGGCTTTTAATCCGGACATAATTTCTTTTTCGGAGAGCTCGCCTTCTTCAAGATACTTTTCCATCAGGGCGTCATCGCTTTCTGCAATGCGTTCGACCAATGCCTCGCGGGCCGATGCCACTTCGTCGGCCATGTCGGCGGGGATGTCCTCGACCGAGGTTTTTGCGCCCTCTGTTATATAGGCCTTTTGTTTTATTACATCTGCAACGCCTTTAAAGCTTGATTCGCTTCCAATGGGAAGCTGAAGCGGGGTGACTTTGTCACTGTAAATTTCCTGCAATACGCGAAGCGTTTCGCTGAAGTTTGCGTGTTCTTTGTCCATTCTATTGACGATGACCAGCTTGGCAAGGTGATACTCGTCGGCAATTGCCCAGGTTCTCTCAGTTTGAACCTCGACGCCCGCTACAGCATCGACCACAACTGCTGCAATATCCACGGCACGCAGTGCCCCGTAGACTTCGCCGATAAAATCGGCATAACCTGGAGTATCAATAATGTTTATCTTGTGATTGTTGAATTCAAAGGGTGCAAGGGAGGCGTTGATCGAGAATTTTCTTCTGATCTCTTCCGGGTCGTAATCGCTTACAGTATTGCCCTCATCAACCTTGCCAAATCGACTAACTGTTCCGGTGGTAAAAAGCATAGCCTCGGTAAGTGTAGTTTTGCCGCTTCCGCCGTGTCCAATTAAAGCTAAGTTTCGAATGTTTGCCGGCGCATATTTTTTCAATAAAATCTCCTCCCCTTAGCCTCTCGTTCTGAGAGCTTTAAAAGATTATTTAATTCTAAGCTATCAGCCGTCAGCTTTAGTTTTAGTAATCGTATTTAAATACGAAACAAATAGCTGAAGTTGGCTGCTGATAACTAACTGCTTCTTAAATCAAAGACTTGCAGGCTCGGGATTAAAGTAGAGCGAAGATCAACTAAGTTTTAAGGCTGCGAACCTTACAAGTTAATCCACGAGAACACAGAAAAACTTCGCTACTATTATACAGGAATAATCCTGCTGCACAAATCAAGACTTTAAAACGAAATTAAGGTCAATAGTAAAATTGCCGGTTCCGACGCCTTCGTCCGGGCCAGAGAAGCGTTAGGAGAAATCCAACTATAAACCCACCAATGTGAGCGAAATAAGCGACTCCGCCACCGCCCGGTGTACTTAAGAAGGCCGATAAGATCTGTAGTAAGAACCAAAATCCAATTACAATAATTGCCGGAAGGCGAACAAGTTCAAAAAAGAAAATGATAGGGACGACCGTCAAAATCCGTGCGCTCGGAAAAAGTACAAGATAAGCGGCAAGTACTCCCGATATCGCGCCGCTTGCACCCAGGTTTGCTACTGACGAGTTAGGGTCGATAGCGATCTGGAGAAGAGACCCCCCAATTCCTGCCACGAGATAGAAGGCAAGGAACTTGATCTTCCCGAAAGCGTCCTCAACATTGTTTCCAAAAATCCATAGAAACAGCATATTAAAGCCTATGTGCAGCGGTAATGGACTGTCATGCAAAAACATCGAAGTAATCAACGACAGATAGACCGGCTGGATTTCGTTTGCTGTGACCGGGTGGCCGGTGACTATTGCTTTTGGAAAAAGCGCGTATCTATTGTAAAATTCGACGAGGGCTTCTTGGCTGGGTAAAAGAAGTGTGTAAACATAGATAGCTATATTTATTAAGATCAACGATACGGTTACGATTGGGAACCGCCGAGTAGGATTATCATCTCTAAGAGGCAGCATATTTCCTCCAAATTATATGTTTTATACGATATTACCCTGAGGGCTACAGGATAACACGGGAGTCTCTCAATACGCCTGTTGGCTTAAATTAGATACCAGTTTTGGACATATACTTTAGTATAGTTTAATCGAAAATTGAGAGTTGAAAATACTAGATTGAAAAGTAATCAGCCCTTTATAGGATAGCAAACAAAAACTAGTGCGCAAAAAGTAGTTCAGCCCTTTAGGGCTGCATGCGGGGCTAAAGAGCTGTGCTGCTTGCATAAGGGCTAAAGTCCTGCACTGCTTTTCAATTTGCGTTTTTAATTTTAACCCGTAAGGTGGGCGAGGTTTTATGCCGGAATTGCCAGAGACCGAAACCATAAAACGTGAACTTGAGCAAACCGTAATCGGCCTGAGAATAACCGGTGTTGAGGTACCAGTGCCGATGGTATTAAGAGTGCCTGTTGACGAATTCAAAAAACAGATTACAGGCACAATTGTAACCGGTGCCGCAAGGAGGGCTAAAAACATCATACTGCACCTTTCAAACAACAAGGCTATTCTTTTTCACCTGATGATTTCCGGGACCCTCCTATACCTACCGGCTGATGCTCCATTAAAAGAGAAAACTCAAGTTATATTCAGACTCAATAACGGCTATGAGCTGAGATACCGCGACCCCCGTCTTTTTGGTTATGTGAAGCTGCTTTCTGAGAGCGATATTTCAAAAGCGCCAGAACTCAGCCATCTTGGTCCTGAGCCATTATCTGAAGATTTCACGTTTGAAAGGTTTAGAGAAATGTTAAAGCGAAGACCAAGATCAAGGATCAAGGCTTTGCTTTTGGACCAATCTTTTATCGCCGGAATAGGCAATATCTATGCGGACGAGATACTCTTTTATGCGCGGGTTCTTCCGACAAGGCGGGCCGGAACTCTAACCGATGAGGAGCTCAAGCGCATGTATGAAGGTATGCGCAGTATATTAACCAAGGCCATTGAAGAGCGGGGAACCTCAATAATATCCTACGTTGATCTTTTTGGTAGAAAGGGCAATTATAAGAATTTCCTGAAGGTTCATGCGCGGGCCGGCAAGCCTTGCTTGAATGGCTGCACGGGGACGGTTGTAAAAACTGAAGTAGCAGGGAGAGGAACTTACTATTGCCCGAGTTGCCAAAAATAGTTGAGAGCTGAAAGCTGATGGCCGATAGCTTCTGCAGTTGCGACCTGCCCTTTTCTTTTGTAAGATTAAATAAATTAAATCAACGCGAAGGAGAAGTTCATAGATGATCGAAACTGGAACACTTAGAGTAAAAACTGGCCTGGCTGAAATGCTAAAAGGTGGCGTCATTATGGACGTAACAAATAAAGAAGAGGCGAAGATTGCTGAGGACGCTGGAGCTGTCGCCGTGATGGCGCTTGAACGTGTTCCTGCCGATATAAGGGCGGCCGGCGGAGTTGCCCGTATGGCTGACCCGACGAAGATAGAAGAGATAATGAACTCTGTGACCATTCCTGTTATGGCAAAAGCCAGAATAGGGCATTTTGTAGAGGCACAGATACTCGAAGCTCTCGGAGTAGACTATATCGATGAGAGCGAAGTGCTTACTCCTGCCGACGAGGAACATCATATTAACAAATGGGATTTTAAAGTCCCATTTGTCTGCGGTTGTAGAAACCTAGGCGAGGCCCTGCGCCGTATATCTGAGGGTGCGGCGATGATCAGGACGAAGGGTGAGCCGGGCACCGGAAACATTGTTGAGGCGGTACGCCATATGCGCTCGGTAAATGAGGGCATCGCAGGGCTCAAAGGTCTGCGTGAAGATGAGCTATTTGCTGCTGCCAAAGATCTTCAGGCCCCATATGAATTAGTTAAGTGGGTGCATGATAACGGCAAACTGCCGGTAGTTAATTTCTCGGCCGGCGGCATAGCCACTCCAGCCGATGCGGCGTTGATGATGCAGCTTGGCGCAGATGGCGTATTTGTTGGCTCGGGTATATTTAAGAGTGCAGATCCAGCAAAACGAGCTAAAGCCATCGTTCAAGCGACGACTCATTATATGGACGCCGATCTTCTTGCAAAAGTATCGAAAGATCTGGGCGAGGCGATGGTGGGTATCGAGATAAGCCAAATTCCTGAAGCTGAGATGATGCAAGAGCGCGGGTGGTAACACATCGCACGAGTCTTATAATGCTATTGTTGGCACCGTAGCACTTTGGCGCAACGTCAGGTGCTTTTTAATTGTAGCATTAAACCAATAAAGGTCTGATTCATTTGAATAGCGTAAATATTAAGATTGGCGTGCTAGCGCTGCAAGGTGCGGTACGCGAGCACATAAAACATATTGAACGACTAGGCGTTACGGGTAAAATCATCAAGTGGCCACATGAGTTGGGCGAAGTTGCCGGATTGATAATTCCGGGTGGGGAGAGCACGGCTATTGGCAAGCTAATGGTCGAGTACGGGTTTATTGACGCCATCCGAGACTTCCATGCGAAAGGCAAGCCTATCTATGGTACATGTGCTGGGATGATTCTTTTGGCAAAGAAGATTACCGAGGGCGACCAACCGCTTCTATCATTGATGGATATCGAGGCCAGACGGAATGCATTTGGCCGCCAGCGGGAGAGCTTCGAGGCAGATTTAGACATTAAAGGTATCGGTCCTTTTAAAGCAGTATTCATCCGAGCTCCCTGGATTGAATCTATCGGCGACGGTGTCGACGTTTTGGCCGAATTTGATAATATTAAGGTGATGGCCAGGCAGGGAAGCCTTCTTGCTTCGGCGTTTCATCCTGAGTTGACCGGGGATTTGCGGGTACATAAATACTTTCTAGAGATGGTAAAGGAGGCCTGATGTCAGGGCATTCTAAGTGGGCAACAATCAAACGCAAAAAAGGCAAAGAGGATGCCAAGCGTGGCAAGCTCTTTGGAAAGTTAAGCCGTGCGATAATGGTTGCTGCTCGAAATGGCAGCAACCCGGATATGAATCCGGCACTTGCCAATGCTATCGAGAAAGCAAAAAGCTACAGCATGCCGGCAGAAAATATCGAGCGCGCAATTAAAAAAGGCGCAGGCGAGTTGGGCGCAGAAAAATACGAAGAACTTACATATGAGGGCTTTGGCCCCGCTGGAGTCGCCGTTATGGTAGATATTATGACGGATAATCGTAACCGCACAGCCGCCGATATCCGCCATATCTTTACTAAGTACGGAGGAAGCCTCGGCTCATCGGGTTCGGTCGCCTGGATGTTTGATCGCAAGGGAACGATTACTATCAGCAAGAGCCATCCTATTGGTGAAGAAGAGCTGTTTTCACTGGCGGTCGAAGCAGGAGCAGAAGATATGACAAGCGAAGATGACCAGTGGCAGATAACAACTGATCCGGCAGAACTTAACTTTGTTAAGAATGTAATTGAGAAACATGGCATACCGATTGAGCTCGCTGAGATATCTTTGATACCGAAGAATCCGGTTCGGCTAAGCAAGGAAGATGCCGAGAAAGTGCTAAGGTTTGTAGATGCTCTCGAAGATAACGACGACGTGCAGGATGTTTTTAGTAACTTCGATATACCGCCTGAAGTGATGGAGCAGATTGCCGGGTCTTAGGTTTAAATTTATAGTTACCATGTGAAAGATTAGAGCAGTCGACCATTGGCGGTTGACTGTTTTTCTATTATAATCAAACAAGTGTTCGAATAACTCGCTCATGGCTCAGCGTTCAGCAGTATTAATTGTCAACCATAAGTTATTTAAGGTTTACAGTTTTTGATTTTGAATTTTTAATTGAGCGGTCTCTTTTTAAGTTAAAATATAGCTATTCGCTATAACGTTCATACACGAGAGGTTCTAAATGGTCATCCTATCAGTCGATCCGGGTACCGCGACAACAGGATACGGCGTCGTAGAGTATCTAGGAAATCGTTTTAAGCTTAAGGACTTTGGGGTCATAACGACTGAGTCAAAAATAGCGACGGAGTTTCGTCTTCAGCAGATTTACGAACACTTAAGGAATCTTATGGTTAGGCACAGGCCCGATTGTTTTGCTGTTGAGCAACTCTTTTTCAACTCAAATACGCGAACGGCAATAGCCGTAGGTCAGGCCCGCGGTGTTTGCCTTTTAGCCGCGGCAGATGGTAAGCTGCCTGTTTACGAATATACGCCCCTTCAAGTAAAACAATCAGTGGTTGGTTATGGAAGGGCGAGTAAGTCTCAGGTTCAACAGATGGTAAAAGCAATACTCAATCTGGATGAGATTCCTAAGCCGGATGATGCCGCTGATGCGCTGGCTATTGCGATCTGCCACGCGCACTCGTATCGGGTAAACGATGTTACCAGGAGAATGTTAAATGATAGCATTCCTTAGGGGAAAACTTGAAGATAAAGATGTCGGGTACGCCGACATAGATGTAAACGGAGTTGGATACCGTGTATCTATGTCCAACAATTCCCTTGCCGCTATGCCAGCAAGGGGTGAGCCGGTTTTTGTCTACACATACACTTATGTGCGGGAAGATACACTCCAGCTATTTGGTTTTGCTTCAACCGGTGAGCGTGAGCTTTTTGAGAAGTTGATTACGGTGAGCGGCATAGGTCCTAAAGTTGCACTTGCCATACTCTCTGCATTTGATGTTGATTCATTAAAACAAGCTATCGTGGGTGAAGATATCGCGCTCATAACTTCTGTTCCAGGCATCGGGAAGAAAAACGCGCAGCGGCTTATCCTTGAGCTTAAAGAGAAGCTCACCTTGTCAGATACCGGACTTTTGCCGGCAAAACAGGTAAAAGACCTGTCCATCTATGAGGAGGCCAGAAGCGCGCTGCTGAGCCTTGGCTATTCGCCTGCTGAGGCAAAAAAGTCTCTTGAAGGTTTCAACGAAGATGTGGATGAAATAAGCGTCGAGTCGCTTATAAAGCATGCCTTAAAGAACCTAGTGAAAAGTTAGGTCGTTACTAGCATGCAGGTTTTGGTTAAAATAATTATGAAGCCGTCAGTTAATAGCTGATAGTTGATAGCTGACGGCTAAATCCGAAAGGTCGTGTCAGAAAATGATTGAGCGGGATTTTAAAACCATTATGGTAATAGTTGAGATACCAAAAGGAAGCCGTAATAAATATGAGTGGGATGAAAAGCTCGGGCTTTTTAAATTTGACAGGTTACTTTTCTCCTCGGTTCATTATCCCGTGGATTACGGGTTTATTCCCGAAACGCTTGCCGAAGATGGTGATGCTTTGGACGCTCTTGTAATAGTAACAGAGCCAACATTTACCGGATGCGCTATTGAGGCAAAGCCGGTGGGTCTATTTAAGATGTTTGATGAAAAGGGTCCGGACGATAAGATTCTTTGTGTTCCGGTTGCCGATCCTATATGGAATTATATAGACGATTTGGTAGAAGTGCCGACCCACTTCTTAAGCGAGATAAGCAATTTTTTTGAGATATACAAAGAACTTGAGGCAAAAATAACTGGCATTGAGGGATGGGAGCCTAAAGAGTCGGCCATCAAAACGATTGAAGAAGCCAAAGCAAGATATAAAGCGAAAAAGGCCGGAAAGAAAATCTCTTAAAAAGCTATCAGACATCAGCTTTTAAGACAACAGCATTAGGAATCTAGTTTTTAGCTGATAACTGATAGCTCAAGTGCTGATGGCTATAAGAAAAGAATATTAGATAAGGATTAAACATGGAAGACAGAGTTCTAACTACATCTTTTATCTCAGAAGACATAGATTACGAGCGGACTCTCAGGCCAAAGAGGCTTGGAGAGTTTATCGGCCAGCAGCGGGTCAAAGAATCTCTCGAATTATTTATTGCAGCTACAAAGAATCGTGGAGAGGCTCTGGACCATGTTCTATTGAGCGGACCGCCGGGATTAGGCAAGACCACGCTTGCAGGAATAATCGCAAATGAGTTGGGAGTCGGGATTAAAGTGACGTCTGGTCCTGCAATCGAACGTGCCGGGGACTTAGCTGCAATATTAACCAACCTGCAACCAAATGATGTTTTATTTATCGACGAGATACACCGGCTTCACCGCCAGGTGGAAGAGATACTTTATCCGGCAATGGAGGATTTTGAGCTCGACATTATTATCGGTAAGGGCCCATCAGCAAGGTCGCTCCGTCTCGAACTGCCTCGTTTTACCCTTGTTGGGGCAACGACAAGGCAGGGACTTATAACGTCTCCATTAAGAGATAGGTTTGGCGTCACGTGCCGGTTTGACTACTACGGCGACGACGAACTTAACAGTATTGTAAGGCGTTCGGCTGCAATACTTAATGTCGAGATAGACGGGCACGGTTCGCTTGAAATAGCACGCCGCTCAAGGGGAACGCCTCGCGTTGCAAACAGGCTTCTTAAACGGGTTCGCGACTATGCGCAAGTCAAGGGTGACGGCTGCATCACTAAAGAAATTGCAGATAAGGCGCTCGCATTTCTTGAGGTTGATTCGCTCGGGCTCGACAGACTTGATAGGCAGATACTTCAAACATTGGCCGATAAATTTGGCGGTACACCGGTTGGGCTAAATACGCTGGCTGTCTCAATTGGCGAGGAACCTGAAACGCTAGAGGATGTTTATGAGCCGTATCTCTTACAACTTGGCTTTATCCAACGTACCCCACGTGGCAGAGTGATCACTGAGCGCGCCTGCGCACATCTGGGAATAGCATATCCTAATCCGAGCACTACATTGTTCTAAGGTACATTGTTCTAATTTCTCTCACCATGGGGCGGACCTGGGGAGGTTGAGCCCTATCTGGGTCCTGGCTTCTGACTGTTGGTTTCTGAACCAACGTTGCATGCGGTTATTTTCTGTTAACGTATATTGTCACGACTTGGCCAGGCTGCAGCTCAGTCTTTTCATCAGGGTTTTGGTAGATTACCTTATTTTGCTTGCTTTTGCCCGGCAGATATGGAGTTGCCGTTATATCGACTACCTGGACTCCTAGGCTTTCTAGGAGCAGCCTTGCAGAGTTTCCGTCAAGACCGATGACTTTAGGCATCCTTATAGTCTGGTTTGCGGATGCCCCATTTGGTCCTGCGCTAACTACCATCTGAACTACAGTATCCTGCCTCGCTTTTTCACCGGCGGATGGTGTTTGTGCAAGGACGGTCCCTCTAGGGGTCTTGCTGTCTGCCTTATAGGTTACGCTATGCCCGAAATGAAGCTTCTCCAACGTATTTACTGCCTCTTGCTCGGTTGAGCCTACGACATTTGGTATTTCCACGATCGATGGTTTGGCATGGAGCGGACACCGCTGTTTTGGAATCTCGTTATCAGCAAATGTGCGGTACTCTGTGTTCACGCAGTATTTATTGGCGAGCTGACCTGAGTCGGCGCAAACAAGCACGCTGATTACACCGGCGGCTGGTTTGATAAAGTCATGGTGGGGAACATCCTGGAGTGCTGCCGTCATAAATTTGTTCCAGATCTCTGCCGGGAATGTACCGCCCGCAACTCTTATGCCATGTACCCTGTACATAGAGGTTTTTTGATCCTTTGGATACCCAACCCAAACTGCCGCAGAAAGGTCTGGTGTAAAACCGCAGAACCAGGCATCCCGATACTCCGTTGCAGTTCCTGTTTTTCCGGCGCAAGGTCTGTTTAACCTGGCCCTTGTGCCTGTACCATAGCGGATAACATCCTGCAGGACGTCCGTGACAATATATGCAGTTATCTCACTCATCACCTGTTTAGGCTCAGGTCTGTATTCATATAGCACTTTGCCGGCCGAATCGGTTATTTTGGTTATGGCTGTCGGCTCCAGCCTTTTTCCGTTATTTGCAAGAGTTGAATATGCGCTTGCCATTTCAAGAACGCTGGGGCCGTTGCTGAACCCACCAAGAGCTATCGCCGGAACAGGATGTTTAATGTTAATCCCCACTCTCTTAGCAAGGTCGACGACTTTATCGAGCCCGACCTCCATAATGAGCCTTGCATAGACCGTGTTTACGGATTTCACCAAAGCCTCACGGATAGACATCGGCCCGTAGCCGCTTCCCTCAACATAGTTATTTACACGCCATGGTTTTTTACTTCCGGGTATTGGGATGCTTCCCGGTGACGAATCGATGTTGTGGTACGGAGATATACCGTTTTCGATGGCTGCTGCGAAAACAAAAGTCTTGAAAGACGATCCGGGCTGGCGGTTATGTGATGTTGCAAGGTTATACTCGCTCTCTTCAAAGTTGCGTCCTCCGACCATCGCCTTTATATACCCGGTTGATGGCTCTATTGCAACTAACGCAGCCGATGGGTCATTTGGCAGATTAAGGGTAGACCAGGCGGCAGACTCGGCGTACTGCTGCATTTTTAAATCAATCGTTGTGTAGACTCTGAGTCCTCCTTTAAATACCACATTCTCACCGTATTTATCGATAAGCTGCTGCTTTACGTAATCGACGAAATACGGAGCAATTGTTACGGGTTTACTAAGCGGTCTTACAGCTACAGGTGATGCTATGGCCTGTGCTGCCTCTTGGGCGCTTATAAAATTCAGCCTTCTCATCTGAGCTATGACGAGGTCTCTACGCTGTTTAGCCTCGTTGGGATGCTCGTAAGGCGAGAAATTATTCGGAGATTTTATGATACCGGCAAGGAGCGCAGCCTCCGGCAGGGTAAGGTCTTTTGCTCTTTTACCAAAGAAGTTTTGCGAGGCGGTTTCCACACCGTACCAGCTGTGCCCAAAATAAATTGTGTTGAGGTACATTTCAAGAATCTGGTCTTTTGTTTTTACTTTCTCCAGCTGATACGCAAGAGCAGCTTCTTTTAATTTGCGCTCGAAGGTCTTTTCGCGAGAATTTTCCATGTTTTTAATGTATTGCTGCGTTATGGTGCTTGCTCCTTCGACAATATGTCCGGTCTGAATATCTGTCAAAAAAGCTCGCGCTATGGCCTCTGGGTCATAGCCTTTGTGTTTATAGAACCTTTCATCCTCAATAGCAATTACGGCATGTTGCATGTAAGGCGATATATCAGAGAGTTTAACGACAATTCTGTCTTGCTCAAAGTAGAGGTCGGTAAGCAGGGTGCCATCGGCCGCATATATTTTAGTTGTTTGCCAGTTTTGCTTTTCGCCCTGGTTTTTAAGTTTAGGGAGGCTGCTAATAATGGCTGCTGCTGTAATCAGGCCGCCGAAGCTGGCTGCTAACAAAGAAAATATCACTACACCGCAGATTACCAGAATTATATTGGTCCTGCGCTGGCGGTATTTTCTATATCTAGCCCTTCGAGTCCTTGATAGAAACATTAATGCCACCGGTAAAGAAGTGAAGATGTGCTGAATGGATT
>JAIMBH010000019.1 GCA_023511485.1 Bacillota bacterium
ACTTAAGACGGTTGTCGGTTTTGACGGGTTGATCGGATAAAGATCGAGCAAAAGAATGCCGCTTGAGCAAAAATTGCGGCTTAAGCGGTATAGGATATGGTTCTTTTGTAAGGGTATTTTTCAGGGGGAACTAGTTAGTTAAGTATTTCAAGACCTTAACTGCTTTATAAACTCACGAGGCGTAATTATTTGAATTCTTTGATAAGTGCCGATTTGAAGTAAATGGTTATCCCCAGAGATAATAAAGTCCGCTTTTCCTTCAACCGCACAGGCTAAAAATATATTATCCGAAGGGTCTTCGGTAATAACATCTAGTTTTAGCTCACCAGGTGTTCTTTGTGAATATTTGCTAAGAAGTAGTAATGACTTCTCGATCTTTTCATCTGTTAGGGAAAAGGCAGTTTTAATTTTGGGGTAATTTAAGACCTTGCTTACCTCGGCAATAATCTCATCCGAAACAAGCAGGATAAATTTGCGATTACGCCAAGCTTCAAGTATCTCAAAAGGAGCACCTGAGCTTGAGATGGTTCCGCTTACAAAAACATTGGTATCTAAGCATGCCTTAATCATGCTTTACCTTTTCTGATCTCAGAGATAGCCGATTCAACAGCAGCCTCTACTTCTTCTGGTTTGACACCTTGATTAGCAGCCCTAATCTTATCTAGAATTTCAAAATCCTTCTCCCGTTGCTGCTTAAACTCTTGAAATTCGGCATATGAGATTATAGCTACCATTGGTTTGCCAGCCCGTTCAACAATAATCTCATCGCCTCTATAGTGGGCTTCTTCCATAAGCCTGCCAAAATTCTTCCGGGCTGTCATCGCATTTTCTCTTTTTTCCACTTGCATAACACCTCCTCTAGTTATTACGGTTATTATAACCGATATAATTATACCATCAAGGACATTTTTTTCTAAAATGTTTTAGTGGTTGGTAGATTCTTGGTTACGTTACTGCTGCGTCTCAAAACTGCCCAAATTTTCAGAAGGCCCTCGGTAATAGGTACTGCAATGCCTATGGTTATTCATTGCTGTACCCCATAGCAATACCTTTTATAAGACCTTGTGAGAGTAAGAGATGAAAGAATTCGGGGGTAGCTGCTGTTCGGGACATCGAACCCACTCACAGCAGACAACGTCGGGGCTCAAATCCGCAACACTGGTTTGACGCGGCTTTGAACCTCGACGTTGCAAAGACCCCCCGAATTCTTAGGAATCGTGAAATCTAATAGTGTTTAAAATAAGCGATTACTAGCTTATAATTTAAGCATATTATTAACGTGAGGTAGTGGTGGATAGCAAATCCAACCCAAGTCTTTGGAAAAATAAAACATTCGTAAAAATGTTTCTATCCTTTACGGTCACCAACTTAGGCGACTGGATTGATTATTTTGCGATCCTGCTAATCTTTGCTTACAAGTGGCATGCAAGCCCTTTTTTCATGGGTATCCTAATTGTTATTTATATGGGCCCCGGTGTTCTTTTTGGCCAAATTGCAGGGGTATTAGCTGATCGATTTAACAAATTAAGGCTCATGATTACCTCGGATTTGGTTTCAGGTATTCTTACGCTTTTACTTATCTTTGCTCCAAGCCTGCTTTGGGCGACTATACTTTTACTTATTAGATCAACTTTAGCTTCTCAAAGTGATGCGACTCAACAAGCTCTTGTAAGGCATGTTGTTGATGAAGAACTTCTATTGAAGGCCACGACTACAAATGCCATCGTCTTTCAACTAGCCAAAGTCGTTGGGCCTCTTATTGGAGCTTTGATTGTGACAATTCTTAACCCTCAAATATGTTTGCTTGTAAATGGCATTAGCTTCTTTGCGTCTGCCTTGATCTTATTTTCAATCAGACTACCTGGGAAAACAATCTCTCATCGTGAAGATGAATCTCAGAAGAGTATAGTTAAGGGCTGGCAAGAGGGTTGGAAAACAGTTATTACTAGTCGAATCATTGTTATTCCTATGATCACATTTCTGATTGGGCTATTTTTGGTGATGGTTGCCGAAGGACAAACTGTGGTGTTACTCCGTCTTGAAGCTCCATCAAACCCATCACTCCTAGGGCAAATAATGGGAATCAGCGGGGTTGGGTCAATAATCGGTATTATTTTTATCAACATGAAAAAAGTCATTAAGTATGGTTGGCTAATTGGTAGCGGTGCTGTCTTACTTGGCCTCGGCTATTTGGGACTAGGCTTATACAAAAGCGATATTTCGGTTATATGGCTACACTTGGCAGCAATTTTACAGGGACTGGGAGTTGGCATAGTCTGGGCAACCTATAATTACTTGCTGCAAAAGGAATCATCAAAGCATCTAATAGGCCGGGTTATGGGAATCAATAACTCAATGCAAAGTGCCATGCAGATCATCGGGCCATTTTTAGGCGGAGTTTTTGTAACCCTTCTGGGGGTCCATCATATCTTTCAATCTATGGGAATATTGGTTTCAGTGCTAGGATTGGCTATTCTAACTTTTCAAAAGTTTCTTTTTGCTTTGTAACCTTCGTTTGGTAGTAGATTAGAAATAACCGATTATTCTGGACGCTAAGATATTTCTTTTATCTATCGGTAAAAAGGAAGCCATGATAAAAAATGACAGCAAAGCTGTTCACACATTTAAAAGACGGCATTTACCATGTTCAGTTTAGAATTTCACCTTGGCCTTTTTAATGGTTGGTGGTTTATAGTCATAATCGGTATAATCAACATTGCATTGATGGTAACATACCCATCGCACTATACCAAAAGGCTTTTTAATCTACCTGATGTCAAGAATGAAAGACTGCTCAGCATCATTTATGCCGCACTACTGAACCTGACTATGCTCTACACTGTTTTTGTTTCCATTAAATTCGGCACATTCTTTTCCTAGGATTGGCAATTTTTATTTTGGTTTCTGTCTTATTTATTATTACAATGCACAACTATGCAACTACTCCCTCAGACAGGCCGGTTGTCAAAGGCGTATACAAATTCACACGCAATCCTCAGCAGTTGCTTGTGGCTTTAATGCTGATCGGAATAGCTTCTATTACTGAATCAGTCTTTATAGTGATTTCGTGCATCCTCCAACTCCTTTTGATGTATCCCACCTTTATTTCACAGGAGCGCTTTTGCATTGATAAATATGGTCAGGAATACGAGGAATACATGAAAAGGACACCTAGACATTTCTGGAAAATATAGTCTTGATATAAAACAACATTCGTTGAAAAGATAAGTGACGCACAGTATAGTGAGGAGAGCAATCTGCTGAAATTTGATTGGAGCATACTAAATGGAACAATTCGGCGAAGTCTGGAAAACAAAGGAACTTTCAAAGGTATTCCTAGAGGGTGTCAGGTCATCTTTACCACTTGCTAGCGAGCAAATTGATATTATGCTAAGAATTATCCAGACAGAAATGCCTAATATTAATCGCTTTTTAGATTTGGGTTGTGGGGATGGAGTCTTGGGTCGTGCAATTATGGCTCAATATCCTAATGCCGGGGGCGTTTTCTTGGATCTCTCTGAACCTATGCTCAATACAGCTAAGCAAAAAATCGGAGAGCGAAGTAATGCCTGCTTTGTCCTTCAAGATTTCAGCAACGAAGACTGGGTTCATGCGGTAGAGAACAAAGCTCCTTTTGATGTTATTGTATCCGGCTTTGCTATTCACCATCAGCCAGATATAAGAAAGAAAGCTCTCTATCAAGAGATATTTGATCTTTTAAGACCAGGAGGCCTATTTTTGCATCTTGAGCACGTTGCATCAGCCTCTAAATGGGTCAGCTCTATTAGTGATGAGTTATTCGTTGATTCGTTGTACTCATTTCATAAACAAGCTGGTAGCACTAAAACGAGAGCAGAAATAGCTGACAAGTTTTTTTATAGACCAGATAAAGCATCCAATATATTGGCTCCAGTGGAAGTGCAATGCGAGTGGTTAAAGGAATCAGGTTTCATTAATGTGGATTGCTTCTTCAAAGTCTTCGAAGTTGCACTTTTTGGCGGAATGAAGCCAAATTAGTATTGACCTAGCGTTTTTATTCTTGAATCTGCCTTATTTGCTAAATTTGCTTGTAAGAATGAGGCAATTTATAAATCTCGACTTTTCTAACTAAATTTGATATAGTATCAACGCAGTTCAGAGATGAACTTGGCGAGTTTTTCTGGTAGCTTGAAGTTTGAATAATGTCCACTCAGGACACTAAATCGCCCTTAGGGTTGATTTGGTCCGAGAATCGAGAACGAAAAATCGAAAATAGATTGGATTGTTGAGGGAAAAGTTAGAAATATGATGGTCATTTAACTTAAACCATTTTCGATTCGGTTGATTATTGATTGTCGATTCTTGAGACTATGTTTGAGGTTTAAGTGTTTCCTAAAGTGCGGACGTAACTCAGTTGGTAGAGTCACAGCCTTCCAAGCTGTTGGTCGCGGGTTCGAGTCCCGTCGTCCGCTCCATTTATTTTGATTTTGCGCCCGTAGCTCAGCTGGACAGAGCATCGGACTTCTAATCCGGGGGTCACAGGTTCGAATCCTGTCGGGCGTGCCGTACGTGCCATATAAGGCACTATAGCCTATGTTAGCTATAGTGCTTTTTTATTGCTAAAATAAAAAGGTTATGCGCATAAACACGAACAAATTTATTCGTGGGGAAGAATGGAGGCTAAATATGGCGAAGGAATTTGATATCCAGCGAAATGAAAGAGAAATAGTTCGAGTTGCCTTAAGTGAATTTAGTGGGCGTGAGTTCATCGATATAAGGATATTCTATAGAGATGAGGCCACTGGGGAGTATAGACCTACTAAGAAAGGCGTAACTCTTTCAAAGGATCTATATGCTGAGCTCAAGAAAGCAGTTGACGATCTTGGGCAAGTAATAAGTAGTTAACTTTCTAATCGAGAATATAGTATTTAAGTAAAAGGGGCTCTTTGCTTGGATATGGTAGGGCCCCTAAAGTTTTTTGGCCGTTAGACGATAAATTAAGCGATTTAATAATAATTAAGGGAAACCGGACGCCGTAGTATAAAATGAAGCTAGATACGAAGCAGAAGAAAATCATCGATCGCATTAAAGATATCGTTGAGGCGGGTATCACTGGAAAGCGCTTGCCAAAGGTTAAAATCCCCCAATCTAGTGAGCTTTATGAGCTTGCGTTGGCTGTTGGTAGGCTTGCCGAGCGTTACCAAATGGCTCGCGAGACAATTCATATGTTAAACCAGCAGCTCAACCGGAATAACGCTTTTGCTATAACAGCGCTTATTGAGGCTCTTGATGCAAAGGACCCGTACACACGGGGTCACTCCGAGAGGGTATCCATATATTCACTACTGCTTGCCGAGCGCCTTGATTTATCAAGCGACGAGATAGAAAGTATCCACATAGCGTCTTATCTGCATGATATCGGCAAAATCGGCATCAGGGAGGATATCCTAAATAAGCCAGATAAACTTACCATGGAAGAATATGAGCAGGTTAAAAACCATGCCGCTATCTCAAGCCAGATCGTCTCCAGACTGCCCGGGCTTGCCCATATATGCGATATCGTAAGGCATCACCATGAGAGGCATGACGGCGCCGGATATCCTGATGGATTAAAGGGCGGTGATATACCGCTTGGAGCAAGGATTCTGGCGATTGCAGATGCATTTGATGCCATGACCTCAAACCGCCCCTATAAAGACGCATTTGAGCCTAAAGATGCACTACAAGAGATCAAAAAATGTGCAGGCGGCCAATTCGACCCTGAATTGGCTGATACTTTCGTGGAAGCATATAGCAAGACCTACGGACGGCGTATACCCTATATTAATGCCTCTTAACTAAGATATTTTACCGGCTCCTCCAATTGAGATAGCCAACAGTACAAATCCAAAGAACACTATCGAGACTAAAATGATGAAAGCAATGACCGGTATAAAATAGACCAGGGTAGCTTTGCCAGTTGACAGTCTGTAGTTTTCGCGAATCACAATGATATCTAAGACGATGACCCAGATGGCAAATGCCTGTGAGACCAGCGCAAATATTATCATAGATATGAAAAAGGTGGGGAAGCTACCGGTTCTGCCCCCAAATAGGACAATCAAAGAAAATGGGACGGCAAACAACCTGGGGAAACTGGCAAAACTAAGTGTGCTTATTAAGCTACCGTAACTACCGTCACCTTTAAATAGCTTAGCGAGGCCGTGATATATCCCACTTATGATTGCCAAGCCAGCAATCGCTAAAAAAGGTGCCACAATAAGCGGCATGATTATACTTAAGCGCGAGAATATATCTGCCTCGCCGGTGCTATCTGGCATTAGTTTAAACAGGTAGTATTGGCTAGGGATGCTCGCGATTGAAGTGATCCAGGCTACTGCGATAAAAAGGGCAATTCCCTGGGCTATCAGCCGGGTCTTAGCAATGTAGCGCAGGGTAGGCACGGGTTTTGCAATGACGCCGTAGAGTAGATCTACAAAATCTCTTTTTTCCGGCTCGGTTTGGGCAGAGTCCCCGCTGGAATCATCCGCTATATTATCTGAAGGATCTGCTATATTACCTGGAATATCTTGCTGTGCATTATTGCTGGTTTTGGTACCAGTCTGACGCGTTGTTCTCTTAAGCTTTGTATCTTCCGGTTTTGTGTTGCTAGCTTTAGTTCTTCTACTAGTGCTTTTACCTACTGATTCTAGTGCTTCATCTGTTTGATCATTTGGCATTTTATTGTCCTCCATAATATCTATACTCAGGGACTCCATACTTGCTGTTCATGTACTCTATAAGGCTTAACTCTGGGCCAAGAATCCCCGTGCGCAGGAAGTTTTTAATGCTTTCTATAGGCCCTCCAAAGAACTCTTCAAAAAACGATGGCTGATACTCTATGACGACCGGGTTTTCGATATTTGCCAGTTCTGCTGCGGTATCGATAGCTTTCTGATAACCGCCGATCTCATCGACCAGGCCCAGCTGCTTAGCAGAAGCTGCAGTAAAGACTTCGCCGGTTGCAAGTCCCAGTACTTTCTCGCGCTTCAGCTTGCGCCCTCTGGCAACATCGCTTACGAACTGGTTATATAGCTCATCTGACATGGTTTGGAACTTCTGGCGCTCCTCTGGGGTTAGTGTGCGCTCAAACATATCCTTATTCTTGCCCGATTTAATTGTCTGCATTTTGATGCCAAGCTTATCGTATAGCCCGGTAAGATCCGGTATCTGGGAGATGACCCCAATGCTTCCGACCAGGCTGCCTGGCTTAGCGACGATTTTGCTTGCCTGGGAGGAGATATAGTAAGCTCCTGAGGCGACAGTATCACCACAGAAAATAACCACAGGTTTACTCTTTTTCTCTTCTTTGATCAGCTCAGCAATCTCTTGCGAGGCGCCAACCGCCCCACCGGGGCTGTCGAGTTTGATAATTACGGCTTTAACCGCTGGATCGTTTTCGGCCTTCTCTAATTGGTGGCGTACAAAATCCGGTGTTATACCGCTACCTCCGGCAAGGAGGGAGGTTCCCTCTCCGTCGGCGATAGCCCCGCTTAATGGGATAAATGCGATTGCATCTCCACCGCCTAGGCCAGAGGATGCTCTTCTTGGCCCCGCAATTGGTTGTAGCGCAATTACGATTATGATTGCAATTACAGATAGAAAAGCCAGCCCTAGAAGTATCGAGATAACGAGTGTACTGCGCTTCAATTAGTCCTCCTTAATCAAGGTTAGTAATAATATCACTAGGTTATATAAATCAGACGTTGGAATCCAGAATAATTAATTTTACATGTATTCCACGTGAGGCCCGCTGAATCCTTTATTTTGCAAGAAGCTGTGTATCGTTTTTTTTTGCATTTATAGTAGTTATTTATGGCTTGCACCTTAGCTAGTGTTATGTCCGGTGTTTTGCTTACCTGCATAGCGATTTATTGTGCTTTAGAGTCCGTTCTTTGGGTAAAGCCGCACAGGCACTGATGATGCTTGGCCGCTTATTACAGCGGCGTGCGGCCGTCCCTAGGATTATGCCAATATTTAATATAGATTATAGATTTGTAAGTTACAAATCTATAAGGGTTTGGCCTGGTTACTCAGTAACGCAGATACCTTGAATATTGTTCCAAATCGTTTTAAAATATAGAGGTTGCAGGTATCTGCACCGGCTTATCATGGTGATCGTAGCTCAATTGGTCAGAGCGTCGGACTGTGGCTCCGAAGGCTGTGGGTTCAAGTCCCATCGGTCACCCAAGAAAAAATCGCCCAAGGGCGATTTTTTCTCAAGAATGGGCACTTAGCTCAATTGGCAGAGCAGCGGACTCTTAATCCGGAGGTTACAGGTTCGATTCCTGTAGTGCCCACCAGCTTGAAACTAGAGACTAGAAACTAGAGACTAGAAACTAGAGATGAAGGTCTAGAGTGTGGGCTTAAAAGATAAGAGGCTTAAAAAGAAAAGAGACTCAAGAAGATGGTTTTATCTAGCCTCTAGTATCTGGCTGGCGAGAGTGGCGGAATTGGCAGACGCGCTAGACTTAGGATCTAGTGAGCAATCCTCGTGGGGGTTCGAGTCCCCCCTCTCGCACGAAACAGCTATCAGGATGGTTTTGTGCGAGAGCAACAGAGCTAACTCTATCGCTTAATTGTTTACTCAATGTAGAGTATGGGCTATAGCACAAGTTGAAGAAGAGTTTGCGGCTTGGATTTTTGCTATAACCCATACTCTTACACTTATAAGGCTCGCTTGCTCAACTTGCGTAACTAGGTTAGGCAAATAAGCACGAGGGCTAATTTTAAATACAGGAATTCAGATTACATAGGAGGCTTTTGTATTGAAGACAGAGGTTGAAAGGCTTGAAGAGAAGGATACTGTTCTTCTTAGAGTAGAAGTTCCAACTGATGTGTTTGGGAAAGCGGTTGATGATACATATAAGAGAATATCTCAGCAGCTGGTCGTTCCAGGTTTTAGAAAGGGCAAGATTCCAAAAGCCGTAATTGATAGTCGGGTTGGCAGAGAATCTGTGCGTCAGGAGGCCCTTCAGAGGGCGTTGCCGAATTATTATGTGGATGCGGTAAGAAAATCCGAGATTGAGCCGGTTGATCAGCCCGAGGTCGATATTATCCAGGTAGGAGACGGCAAACCGCTTATATTTACAGCTAAGGTTAGAGTTAAGCCTGAGGTTAAGCTTGGCGAATATAAGGGGATAAATCTTGAAAAAGCGTCGTCAGAACCTACAGAGCAGGAAATTGAGAAGCAGATTAATTCTCTTAGAGATAGCTTTGCAAGCCTAGAACCTGTAGATAACAGGCCCATAAGAGAAGGGGATTTTGCTCTTATAAACTTCGAAGGTTTTATTGACGATAAGCCATTTGAAGGAGGTTCAGCCAACGATTACTTGCTTGAGATAGGATCGGGAACGTTTATACCGGGTTTTGAAGAGCAGCTTGTTGGCATGAAGAAGGGTGAGGCCAAGGATATCACGGTAACCTTCCCGCAGGATTATGGCAACGAGGAACTTGCTGGAAAGGAAGCCAGATTCAGGGTTTTATTGAAAGAGATCAAGGAAAAGCACCTGCAAGAGCTGAATGATGATTTTGCTAAGCAGGTAGGCTTTGATACGGTTGATGAGCTTAAAGCTGATATAGCAAATAAAATACGCGAGGTTAAGAAAAAATACGCAGATACCGAATTGAAAAATCAGGCAATAAGCAAGGTTACTGAGGCTGCCGAGCTTGAGGTTCCAGAATCTATGGTTGAGCACGAACTGGAAGATATGATCGAGGAGTTTAGCGCTGATGTTAAAAGGCAGGGTCTAACCCTCGAGAAATATCTCGAGCTGACTGGAATGGACATTTCAAAACTGCGTGAGGATTGGCGCGAGCAGGCTGAGTACAGGGTGAAGAGCCGCTTAGTTTTGGAAGCCGTGGCCAAAGCGGAAAATATTGAAGTAACGCCAGAAGAGGTCGATAATGAAATAAAGAAGGCAGCAGAGGCTACCGGGCGTGATTACGAAGAGGTGAAGCAAATTTTCCTCATAAAGGGCACCATGGGTGACCTGAAAAACAGGCTATTGATAAGCAAGGCCATTAGCTGGCTGGTTGATAATGCAGTTGTCGAGGTGCAGGAAGAGACCGAGAAAGAGACAAAAGAAAAAGCTAAGGCAGATAAGAAGAAAAAAGCGCAAAATGTAGAGAACGAGGAAGAACTTAAAGAAGAAAAGCAAGAAAAAGAAGAAAAAAATCCAAGCGATGAGGGGACGGAATAATGAGTGAGATCATCAGGAACCAATTAATACCAATGGTCGTTGAGCAAACGGCAAGAGGTGAGAGGGCTTACGATATCTACTCAAGACTATTAACAGACAGGATTATTTTTTTGGGAACTCCAATAGACGACAACGTTGCAAATCTTGTGATAGCGCAGCTACTTCACTTGGAGTCGGAAGATCCTGATAAGGATATCAGTATCTATATTAACAGCCCGGGCGGGGTTGTTACCGCCGGACTTGCAATATATGATACAATGCAATATATAAAGCCCGACGTATCGACTATCTGTATCGGACAGGCTGCTAGCGCAGCCGCGGTGCTTTTGACAGCAGGAGCTCCCGGGAAGAGGTATGCTCTTCCCAATTCGAGAATACTGATTCACCAGCCACACGGTGGTGCATCCGGCCAGGCTATCGATATCGATATCCAAGCAAGAGAAATCCTGCGTATGCGTAAGACTCTCGATGAGATTCTGGCCAAGCATACCAATCAGCCGGTAGAGAAAATACATAACGATACGGACAGAGATTACATTATGACAGCGGAAGAGGCCAAGGAATACGGAATAGTCGATGAAGTAGTCACACAACGTAAGAAGTAAGGGAGGTAGCAATGGCCAAATTCGGCGAGAACGAGCAGCTCAAGTGCTCATTCTGCGGGAAAAGCCAGAGGCAGGTTAAAAAGCTAATCGCCGGTCCTGGTGTTTATATCTGCGATGAGTGCATTGATCTGTGCAACGAGATAATTGAAGAAGAGCTTACAGAAGAGGTCGAATTCAAACTAGAAGACCTCCCAAAGCCGAAGGAAATCTACCAGGTCCTCAATGATTATGTAATTGGCCAGGAGAGAGCAAAAAGGATTCTCTCAGTGGCTGTCTATAATCACTATAAGAGGATTCAGGTTGGCCCGCAGGGAGATGAAGGAGTTGAGCTTCAGAAGAGCAACATCCTGCTACTCGGTCCAACCGGATGCGGCAAGACTTTGCTGGCCCAAACGTTAGCTAAGATTCTAAATGTGCCGTTTGCTATTGCTGATGCGACAGCGCTGACAGAGGCCGGTTATGTAGGCGAGGATGTCGAGAACATCTTGCTCAAGCTGATCCAGGCTGCAGATTATGATGTCAAGAGGGCCGAGACAGGCATTATCTACATTGACGAGATCGACAAAATCGCCCGCAAGAGCGAGAACCCGTCAATCACTAGAGATGTCTCCGGTGAGGGTGTACAACAGGCACTATTGAAGATTTTGGAAGGCACTGAAGCGAGCGTTCCGCCCCAGGGCGGAAGAAAACATCCGCATCAGGAGTTTATCCAAATCGATACGACCAATATTCTGTTTATAGTTGGCGGTGCGTTTGCCGGTCTTGATAAGATAATTGCAAGTCGCGTTGGCAAGAAAGGCCTTGGTTTTGGAGCTGAAATAAGAAGCAAAGAGGAAAAAGACGTAGGGGCACTTATGAGTCAGGTTCTTCCTGAAGACCTTCTTAAGTTCGGTATGATACCGGAGTTTATTGGAAGGTTGCCGGTTATAGCAACCGTAAATAACCTGACCAAGGAAGACCTAGTGAAGATCCTAGTAGAGCCGAAGAATGCTCTTGTCAAGCAATACAAGAAGTTCTTTGAGTATGATGGTGTAGAGCTGGTATTTACTGAGGAGGCACTCGAGGCCGTGGCCGCCAAGGCTATTGAGCGTGGCACAGGGGCACGCGGTCTGCGAGCCATCCTGGAAAACGTCTTACTTGACGTCATGTACGACTTGCCATCACGCACTAACATTAAGAAGTGCGTAATTACAAAAGAAGTTATAGAAAACGGTGTAGAGCCGACACTTCTTACTGAAGGAATGGAAGAAAAGGGTATTGCCCCGCACAACGAAACAGAGGTCTCGGCTTAAACGAGACTTGATAGCCAAAAAAAGGAGGCAGTTTAACTGCCTCCTTTTTTAGTTTAAATCATGCGGTAGGTTTTTTGTTCGACGGGTATTTATAAAATTATAAAAAGTCGGGAGTTTAGTGAGCAGGACGATAAAGCATTACAGCATTAATAATAACCTAAGGGAGCATTAATTACTCAGGCGACGCTTATGAATAATCACGATGCCGTTTTGCGCCAGCTTGTAAAAAAACTCGCTAGATTAAATTTTGGGATTGTTAGCAACCGAACTGGTGTGGAATTCGATACTAAAACCGATTCGCTTAAGGTACGTTTTTTAGCGGAAGACTATGTTATTACAAAAAGCGGTTGTACTCCTCTATCCTGCACTGAGAGTGATGTTAGGGATCGAATCCTTATCCTTAACTACCTGCTGTCATTTGGTGGCCCTGACACAGGGGACGGTTGGCTAAATTTTCGCGACCTGCCGAATGCCGAAGCCTACGACACTATTTTCAGGGCAAACGTGGAATCGGTTCTCGAGCGCAATGTGTTTGATATAGTCGACTGCAAGGAATTACTGATGAAGAAACTTGATGGTCATTCTGCACCTGGATTTCAGCATGCCAGCTTTGGAGCAGTTTTTCCGGTTCTACCCAGGGTTGAGTTGATGGTTCTACTTTGCGAGGGCGATGAGGAGCTGGATCCAGAGGCAAAAGTTTGCTTTTCCTCAAGAGCTACCAACTTTTTTTCAACCGAGGGGCTTATCGCCATAGCGGAAGCGCTGGCCAGGAAGATGGTTAAGATAAGCACTGAGGAAGCAAAAGCCCGTAAGAAGTCCGCGTAAGATCGCTAATTTTTCTGCTTACTGTCCTTAACTACAAGATAGTCTGCTGGTATAGCCGGTGTTAAAACTGTAAATAAGTCTCCGGGCTGGTTTATGTATGTTATCGAGTAATAGGGGATCACATATTTCTGGTTGTAACCGATAGGTTCGGATAGATAAACAATTTTTGCATCCCGTATCATTCCATTGTTGTCAATGTATTGGTCGTAAATAATAGCCTTGCCATCCCTGATTTGTTTGACCGCCTCATCTATTGAGATAATAGGGTATTCCTTGAATGGTTCAACTTCTCGCCACGTCGAACTTGCTCCGATTATCTTCCCGTTTTCACCAAAATAAACCGATATTTTTGGTCCTGTGCCGACCCATTCGAAGCCGTTTAGTTTCTTGCTCCCAAACACCGCCTCTACCATAATCGGCGATTTTGTTTCCTTACCGGACAAACCGGTCGTCACGGTAATGTCCCGGTTGATGCGCTCAAATACGGCACCCTTTTTTAATAAACCGTTCTTGTTTAAAAAATCAGTTGCCAACCTCTTATATTCTTTATCTGAGAGTACGTTTTTTAAAGGGAATACCTGATGCTCGAAGTCTTTGGTTAAATAGTCAAAAGAGCCGGTATCTTTATCCATATGAAAATCACCTGCAGATGCCCTTACGCTTAAGGCCAGGTCGGAATCTCTTACTACACCGGATATACCGAGTTTTTTAGCCTGCGTCAAAACACTGACCTTGGTAACCGAAGGTTTTCTTGTCTTATAAACCATGATTTTTTCGGGAAAGTTGGGGAGCGGTCCCGAGGTTTTTAAATTTAACCGACTTCCAGTTGGACCTAGCTCGCCTAAGGGTCTCACTGCTAACTTAGGCAAATCTGAATTACTCCAAAGCATACCAGTGGATTTACATCCAAATGTGATTGTCGAACCCAAAATTAACAGGACCAGCACTGAAATGCTGGTTTTTCGCATCACAATCCCCCTAAAGAATGGTTGACGAAACAAACTATCTCATTATAACCAATTATAAAACTACATTTTGTATGCATAACATGTCAAATTCAGGTATATAATTAGCTAGAGTCAGCTTAAGTGCGATTATCCGGGTAACGAGTATGGATAACTATGATATTGTATTAGATCAGCTCATAAAACAACTCGCTAAGTTTAACTATGCGATTGTAAGTTGCCGGACCGGTGCAGAGTTTGATATTGAAAAAGAGTGCCTTAAGCTTCGCTTCCTTGGAAAAGATTATGTGGTTAGCAAAAAAGACTGCCGGCCTTTAGGTGGTAGTCCTGATACCGGCAAAGAACAAATACTTATCATCGACTACTTGCTTTCGTTTGGAGGACTTGACCCTGGAGACGAGTGGGTTGACTTTCGCGATATACCAAACTCGATGCCGTATGACGGGGCATTTAGAGCCAACGTCGAATCGGTGCTTGAGAGGCACGTATCCGATATAATCAAGCGCAAGGAAGAGCTGCTTGCCAAGCTTGACGGCCATGACGTAACCGAGGTCAACCAGGCCGATTTCGCCGCAATATTTCGCGTATTTCCACGGGTGGAATGCCTCGTTTTACTTTTTGAAGGCGACGAAGAGACCGGCGCAGGCGCAAAACTTCTGTTTTCCTCTAATGGATACAAGTTTCTGACCACTGAAAGCCTGGCCGCAATCGGGGAGGCTCTAACAAGAAAACTGGTTGAGTAGCGCTTCAATCTTAATGGCTCCGCTACGACCTGCTTACATACCGCAATATGCTGTGGTATTATTACGGTTTAGACTAATTAAATTGAAAATTGAAAGCCAAAAATACTAAATTAAAAAACTGTAATTCAACCTTTAATTTGTATTTTTCAATTTTCAATTCCTGTCTTGGCTTTTTAGCTGTTATTGATTTCTCAGAAATAGCTAAACTCAGAAGTTTATTAAACGATATATGCCAATAGAAGGAGAGATATATGGTTCAAGAGATCCTGCCAAAAGTTTACAATCCTCATGAAGTTGAGACAAAATGGTATAAATACTGGGAGGAACAGGGCTATTTTCACGCAGAGATCAAACCTGACAAAAAGCCCTTTACCGTTGTAATCCCGCCACCAAATGTAACCGGCTCCCTTCACATGGGGCATGCGCTCAATAACACACTTCAAGACATTGTCGTTCGCAAGCATAGAATGCAAGGAGATCCAACGCTTTGGCTGCCTGGCACAGACCATGCCGGTATCGCGACCCAAAACGTCGTTGAAAGACAGCTGGCTCAGGAGGGCTTAACCCGCCAAGAAGTTGGCAGACAAGAGTTTATAAGGCGTACCTGGAAGTGGAAAGAGCAGTACGGAAGCCGTATCATCAACCAACTTAAACGCCTTGGCGCATCATGCGACTGGTCGCGCGAGCGCTTCACTATGGATGAAGGTTACTCAAAGGCTGTACGCCGGGATTTTGTTCAGCTATACCATGAGGGATTGATATATAAGGGCAGTTACATAGTTAACTGGTGCCCGCGTTGCTTTACCGCGCTTGCCGATATAGAGGTCGAGTATAGCGAAGAAGAAGGCAGCCTTTATTACGTAAAATACATGGTGAAGGATTCAAAGGACTATATTGTAGTCGCAACCACAAGGCCAGAGACGATTCTCGGCGATACCGCAGTTGCTGTCCATCCTGAGGATGCTAGGTATAAAGATTATGTTGGCCAAACTGTAATCGTGCCAATTATAAACCGCGAGGTGCCAGTTATCGCTGATGCTTATGTTAACCCAGAGTTTGGAACCGGTGCGCTAAAAGTAACTCCAGCCCACGACCCGCATGATTTTGAGATAGGTGAGCGCCATAACCTTCCAAAAATTAGCGTAATGACGCCCTATGCCAGGATGAACGAAGAGGCGGGGCCGTATGTTGGCATGGACCGTTACGAGGCCCGTGAAGCGATAATAAAAGACCTTGAAAAGCAGGGGTTAATGGTAAAAATCGAGCCGATGACCCACTCAGTTGGCCACTGTTACCGTTGCGATACAACGACTGAGCCGTACCTTTCCAAGCAGTGGTTTATGCGCATGAAGCCCTTGGCCGAGCCAGCAATAAAAGTTGTCCAGGAGGGCAGGATATCATTCATACCTGAACAATGGACAAAGACGTATTTCGATTGGATGTATAACATCAGAGACTGGTGTGTTTCAAGGCAAATATGGTGGGGACATCAGATCCCTGCGTGGTACTGCAAGGACTGCGGCGAGGTGATCGTTGCTGAGGAGACCCCAACTAAGTGTACAAAGTGCGACAGCACCAATCTTGAACAGGATAGCGATGTTCTGGATACCTGGTTTAGCTCGGCACTATGGCCGTTTGCAACCCTTGGATGGCCTGATGAGACGCCGGAATTAAAGTATTTCTACCCGACGAGTCTTCTTGTTACAAGCCACGATATCATCTTTTTCTGGGTGGCAAGGATGATCATGATGGGCATGCACTTCATGGGCGAAATACCGTTTGAGAACGTTTATATCCACGCGCTGGTACGCGATGAGTTTGGCCGTAAGATGAGTAAATCAAGAGGTAACGTGATAGACCCGCTTGATGTTATAGAGGAGTTTGGCACGGATGCCCTTCGCTTTACACTCTCATCTATGGCTACTCCAGGCAGGGACATTTTCCTATCCAGGGAGAGAATAGAGGGGTATAGGAATTTTGCCAACAAACTCTGGAATGCATCTCGCTTTATCCTTATGAATCTTGAAGGATACGAGAGAATCGAACTTAAAGGGTTTGACTTAAATCTTGCCGATCAGTGGATACTATCAAGGCTGAACCGCACTATCGAGCAGGTCGATGAGGCGATAAGAATCTACAACTTCGCTGAAGCAAGCCGGCTTATATACGACTTCTTCTGGAGCGACTTTGCCGACTGGTATATAGAGCTTTCAAAGCCCAGGCTTTACCAAAAAGGGGATGCACACGAGCGCCTTGTTGCACAAAACTTGCTAGTGGATATATTGGATCGCACGCTGCGCCTGCTTCATCCGTTTATGCCGTTTATCACGGAGGAGATATGGCAAAAACTTCCTGGTACAGGCGAAAGCATAGTTACTGCGCCCTGGCCGAAAGCTGACGTTGGGTTGATAAACGCCGCGGCCGAGTCCGACATGGGCCTCATCCAGAGCGTCACTTCCTCGGTCAGGTCGATTAAATCGGTACTTGGAATTGCGCTTACCAAGCCGGTAAGGGTTTTGTTAAATACCACTGACGATTCTAAGAGGGACATTCTTGAGAGATACGGCTCGTATATCAAGGAGCTTGCCTGGGTTGATGGATTAGTCATAGGTTTTGATATTGTAAAGCCTGAGCACTCTGCGGTTGATGTAGAACAGGGCGTTGAGATATTTGTACCCCTCGCCGGTCTTGTTGACATCGAGGAAGAGAAGAAACGGTTAACCAGAGAACTGTCAAAAACAGAAGCCGAAGCTGAAAAGTCAAGGCGCAAGCTATCTAACCCGCAATTTCTGGAGAAGGCCGCACCGGCAGTCGTAGAGAAAGAGCAGACCAAACTTACCGAATTTGAGGAGAAGATCTCTAAACTCAAAAAGCAGCTCGAAAGCCTATAAGAGAATTCTTGGTCCCCAGACCCTTAACTTAACATGAAAGAAGAGTAAGTAAAGTAAGATGACTTTTGATGAGGCGCTAAATTACATAACCGAAGCTCTGAAATTTGGTATTAACCCAGGTCTGCAAAAAATTGAGGCGATTTGCAAGGAGCTCGATAATCCTCAGCTTAAGTACCATACTATACAGATAACCGGAACCAACGGGAAAACCTCGACTACCTGGATGACCAGAGACCTTTTGGTGTCATTGGGCTTAAAAACCGGCTGTTATACATCGCCACACCTGCATTCCTATCGGGAGCGCATTACTGTTAACGGTGAACTCATACCCGAAGATGCTTTTGCCGGCATCCTGAAAGAGATACAGCCGGTTCTTGATAAGGTAAAGGATCAGCACGGTGACTTAACTGAGTTTGAGATACTCACCGCCATGGCTTTCTATTATTTTGCCAGGGAAGAGGTCGATGTGGCAGTCTTTGAGGTTGGGCTCGGAGGTAGGTGGGACGCAACGAGCATGGTTCAACCGAAGGTTGCCGCTATTACCGGTATATCACTTGATCATACAGATAGGCTGGGCAGCACAGTTGAAGAGATCGCATGGGATAAAGCCCATATTATAAAGCCCGGCTGCACTGCTGTTGTCGGTAGGGTTCCTGCAGGTGCGCTCGCAAAAATCAAAGAGCGCTTAACACTAGTTGGTGTGCAGGCAAGATTATTCGGGCAGGATTTTGCTCCCGAGGCAGCGACGGTCGTTAAAAACGAGGGGTCAAGGTTTATGATAAACGGACTCTACGCCCGCTACGAGGGTATCAAGCTTCCTGTATTTGGTTTGTACCAGGTCTCTAACTTTACTATGGCGACCGCCATCGTAGAGTCATTTTTGGGCCGCGCCTTAGATGCTGAGCTACTAAAATCTACTGCCAGCAAGGCTAGTTGCCCCGGACGCTTTGAGCTTGTATCCAAGGAGCCTCTAATTGTTCTTGACGGAGCACACAATCCAGAGGGCGCACAGATGCTGGTTAAAGGATTGCCCCAGTCTTTCAATTACAGAGATTTAATAATTGTTCTTGCGGTATCAAGCGATAAGGATATTGAGCAAATGCTTACTATATTAGGGGAAAGCGCCGCACTTCTTGTGCTTTCCCAAAACAAAAGCTATAGGTCTGCAAGCACCAACCAGCTAATCGATATTGCTAAACGTACAGGAAACAGATATATTATTGAACCAGACTTGGAAAAAGCTATTGATTTAGCTATTGGTAGGGCATCGGCAGGTGATTTAGTCTCTATAACCGGCTCTCTTTATACAGTTGCTGATGCCCGCGAATATTTGCTCAAGGTAAGGAGCTAAAAGCCGGAAGCCAGAATGCTTTTTTCTAAAAACCGGTGGCTTCTAGGTTTTGAGGTGGCTGTGTAATAGCAATAGATTTTCATGCAATATCCTAATATTGCTATTGGTAATTTAGCCCTGGATTAAGTAAAATGTTGATTCGGGGCTTAAAGAAAGCAAGGACCTACTTGTTTCTGACTAGAGGTCTCTTTGCTGTAGGTTAAGCTTTTAAAGGCCAGTGTTTCAAAACAGCATAAACAGTATTTTTAAAATTTTGGGGAGTAGGAGTTGCAATTTTTTACTTCGATTATAGAATTCTTTAGTTCGCCGGCCTTCAGGCTTATCGTCAACCTGTTTTACCTATTTCTCTTTGTTCTTTATTTAAGTCTTGCGAAGTGGACTTACACGGATGCCAAGAGGCGAGGGGCTATGGCGTTTTACTGGACCATAGTCTCGCTTCTTTTTCCGCTCACCGGCTGGCTTATTTATATGATTGTGCGCCCACCTGAGTATCTTGAAGATGTGCGCGAGCGCGAACTGGAGATAAGGGCGAAAGAAGCTTTGCTAAGCACCAACGATATTATGTGTCCGGCCTGCCATAAACCAATCGAGAAAGAATTTCTAATCTGCCCGTATTGCAGAAAAAAACTTAAAAAGCCATGCCCGTCGTGTAAACGCCCGCTAAACAATAACTGGGCGATCTGTCCCTACTGCCAACAAATCCTTTAACCTGGAGTAAGTTTCCAAAAAAATTTGCTAAAAAACAAACTATCGCTTGAAAATGTCACCCAATCCTGCTAAATTAACAACGAAGTGTGCATTGTAACAATATTCACAATGTACGCTCCGGTGGAGGTGCAAAATTGGAACGAACATTCACGATGGTAAAACCGGACGGCGTAAGAAAGGGTCTTATAGGCGAAGTAGTAAAGCGCTACCAAGACGCCGGATTAAAACCAATAGGACTGAAATTGATGAGGCTTTCCAAGGAAAAGGCTGAGGAGCTTTATTCCATCCACAAAGGAAAGCCTTTTTATGATGAGTTGGTCGACTTTATCCTTTCCGGCCCGGTTGTTCCCATGGTAGTAGAGGGCGATGATGCGGTAAGGCGTGTCCGCGATATAATGGGGGCCACCAATCCTAAGGAAGCTGCGCCGGGGACGATCAGAGGAGACTTTGCTGAGGACATATCTGAGAATATAGTTCATGGCGCAGACTCGGTTGAATCTGCGGCTAGAGAGATACCCATATTTTTCAGCGAAGTAGAACTTGTCGAGTACTAAGGTTTTTTTGTATATTAGTTAAGGCTTTGACATTACAAGTATCCTTGATACTTACAAATAGAATTGGTTATTGAGCAAAGCTAAACCACAAGAGTTTGCTTTACTTTAGAACTATTGTGGGTACCCAAGAGAGGGTTATCGGGAGCACTTAATTACTCAATACCTGGTGATTTAAACCGATATATAAAAGTGGCTGCTGTTGAACGGGCTGCATCAGTGCTGTTATTATTGCCGTTCAAGCAGTGATTAGCGTGCGCAGATTAGGATTTTTCAAGCAAAGACGAAAGTGATTGTAAATGGTAAGTGAAATCATCTACTTCTCGATTTTTTCGGTAATCGGCATAGTGATAGTGGCCGGAGCTATCGGACTATCAAAACTTCTGCAAACCAAAAAACCGACGAAGGCTAAACTTGAGCCTTATGAGTGCGGTGTACCCAACATAACAAGTGACCCAAGGGTCCAGTTTAAAATCCATTATTATATCTTCGGTTTGTTGCTGGTTATCTTTGATGTTGAGATGATATTTATATTCCCATGGGCGGTTACGTTTAAGAGCCTCGGCCTTTTTGCATTCGTTGAGATGACAATCTTTATTGCAATACTTGTGCTGGGTCTCTACTATGCCTGGCGCAAAGGGGTATTAAAGTGGGTATAGTAAAAGAGCAGTCTTTAGACAATGGAGTACTTCTAACTAAAGCTGGCGACCTCATTAATTGGGGGCGCAAGAATTCTCTATGGTGGATGGGATTTGGTTTAGCATGTTGTGCTATCGATACCATCATGATGATAAACTCAGGGCGTTTTGATGCCGAAAGATTTGGGATTCTTCTGCGAAACACCCCAAGGCAATCTGATCTTATGTTGGTTGCAGGAACTGTAACACATAAGATGGCGCCGATGGTTAAACATCTCTACGAACAGATGCCGGAGCCCAAGTATGTTATTGCGCTTGGCAGTTGCGCAATCAATGGAGGGCCGTTCTATTACGACAGTTACAACGTGGTTCAGGGTGTTGACAAGGTTATCCCGGTTGATGTGTATGTGCCAGGCTGCCCACCACGGCCTGAAGCAGTGCTGCACGGTATAGAAATGTTGAAACAGAAAATAATGGCAAGAGGAAAGATTGATTAATGAGTGATGAGCACATCCTTAACACAGATGGCCAGAGCGATGAAAATAGCGGCGAGCTAAGAGTAGTTAAAGAAGACGGAGTCGGCTATAGCATTACCGTTAAGAGGGAAGACCTCTTAAGAGCAGCCGCAAGCTGCAAGGAAGCTGGATTTGATTTATTTCTTTTTGTTACCGGCGTCGATATGCCGGATAAAATAAAGCTAGTCTACCGCATTTTCTCAACCAAGAAGTCGAACAAACTAGCTATGACAATAAGAACAGAAGTGCCAAAAGATGACCCTGTTATCGACTCTGTAGTTCCTATCTGGTCTGCAGCAAATTGGCATGAGAGAGAAACATATGATCTTTTAGGCGTTATATTCAGAGGGCATCCGGACCCCCGCAGGATATTTATGCCGGACGATTGGGTTGGGCATCCTCTGCGCAAAGACTATAAACACGAGCGTATAATTCCGTACAAGGGATATACCAGTAAATCCCAGACATCTGTGATAACCGAAGACAAATCTGATAGGTCTGATATAGATGAGTAGAATAGAACAGGAACGGTATAAAACATCAACAAAGAAGGCTTTGGCGGAACTCGAAAAAGAGTTTAAGCTAGACGATATCCCCATGGCCACAGACGGCTTTAAAACCGAGGAGATGGTCATCAATTTTGGGCCGCAGCATCCAAGTGCTCATGGTGTACTGCATGCTCTTTTTACAGTAGATGGGGAAATCGTTAAGAAAATCCAGCCAAATATCGGATTTCTCCACAGGTGTTTTGAAAAAATCGCAGAAAGTAGGACTTACGCGCAGTTTGTGCCATTTACGGATCGCATGGATTATGTGTCGTCGATGTTAAACAACTGGGCTTATGTGCTTACAGTTGAGAAGCTTGCGGGAATACAGGTTCCTGAGAGGGCTGAGTACATAAGGACAATAGTCGGCGAGCTGCAGCGTATCGCATCGCACCTACTGTTTCTTATGACAGCTGGTGTTGAAGCAGGTGCACTAACACCGCTGTTTTATTACTTCGATGAGCGCGAAGCTATCCTACGCCTTTTTGAAAAGGTATGCGGGGCAAGGCTTACCTATAATTACATGAAAATCGGAGGAGTAAGAGCCGACCTTCCTGAAGGATGGTTAGATGATACGCTTGCATTTGTTCGCAGGTTAAAGAAAAACATTGTTGACTACGATAAACTTCTGCTCGGCAATTACATCTTTAAGAAAAGAATGGTTGGTGTAGCTGAGTTCTCGGCTGCAGAAGCTCTTGATTGGGGTCTTACCGGGCCGCCGTTGCGTTCAACCGGTGTTGCGCATGATGTGCGTAAAACCGACCCCTATTCTATTTATCCAAGGTTAGATTTTGACATTGTTGTTAGACATAGGGGCGATAACTATGATCGTGTTTGTATCCGGTCCGATGAAATCAAAGAAAGCCTGAAGATTATTGAGCAATGCATTGAGCAGATCCCCGACGGACCGGTTATGGCGGATGGAGTATCGCAATATCTAAGGCCGCCCGTCGGCGACGCATACGGTCACGTAGAGGGAAGCCGCGGCGATCTTGGATACTACATAGTCAGCGATGGTAGTTCAAAGCCATACCGTGTTAAGATACAGGGTCCAAGCTTTGCAAACTTGCAGGCGTTTCCTGCAATGGCTGAAGGTCACTATTTTGCAGATGTGGTTCTTACCCTTGGCACTCTCGATCCGGTTTTTGGAGAGGTGGATCGCTAATGTTGTCAAGCGCACAGCTGGTTGATTTTGCAAACAACAACGGTTTACCGTTATGGGCGATAGATGCCTCAGTTGCACTTCTACTTGCGCTTGTAGTGTTTGCCATATGCGGCATAGGCGTTATTGTTCTTGTCTATATGGAGCGTAAAGTCAGCGCTGACTTCCAGTTGCGCTGGGGACCGATGCACGTAGGCTGGCATGGGACACTTCAGCTTATCGCGGATGCGGTAAAGCTTATATCTAAAGAAGATATTTTCCCAACATATGCAGACCGCTGGATATTTCGTTTATCACCCCTACTTATGTTTTTACCGGCATACATAGGGCTCATGGTCATACCGATCGGCCCCGGACTTGTTATCCGGGACATGAATGTAGGGCTGCTGTATATTTTAGCCATCACATCAATCAGCGTAGTCGGCGTTATAATGTCTGGCTTTGGTTCGTATAATAAATACTCGATGTTGGGCGGCATGCGTTCGGCAGCGCAGATGGTCAGCTACGAAGTGCCCCGGGCGCTCTCAATAATTGGCGTAATTATGATTGCTGGGTCGGCAAAGCTTTCATCGATTGTTGGAGCGCAGAGTATCTGGTACTTATTCCTACAACCTCTTGGCTTTATGGTGTTTATTGTCTCTACACTGGCAGAGGTAAACAGGGTGCCTTTTGACCTACCGGAAACTGAGTCAGAGCTGGTAAACGGATATCTCAATGAGTACAGCGGCATGCGCTTTATGTTCTTTCTCTTTGCTGAGTATATAGCTTTCATGGGCGCGGCGGCTTTAACGGTAGTGTTGTTCCTTGGTGGCTGGCATGGCCCAGGGCCAGAATTTTTAGGCCCAATATGGTTCTTAATTAAGATGTTTGCGGTTATCTATGTAATTATGTGGGTTCGCTGGACCCTACCGCGGTTTCGAATAGATCAGGTTATGGATTTAGGATGGAAGGTGCTACTACCCCTGGCGCTTCTAAATATATTTATAACTGGGATAGTAATGTTGATTATTTAACAAGAGGTTGAAATAGATGGCTGGACGGCTCTCAAACTTCATAGACGCGTGGAAAAGCATATTTATAGGTCATAGCATCACTGGAAAAAGGCTTAGAGCACCTCGGGTGACAGAATTCTACCCGTTTGAGAAACCCGAGCTTGCCGAGCGTTTCCGCGGTGCTCCTATGCTAAAGGGCGTTATGACCGAGACAACTGAGGCAGAGAAGTTCCCAAATAAGTTGGGTCTGTTCAACAAAACGATTACGGAAAAAAATGAGGCCGGTGAGCTTCCGCCGTGCGTTTATGAGTGTCCAGCTCATGTGGATGCCCGTGGCTATGTCGAGCTAATTGCTAAAGGAAGGTTTAAAGAATCGCTCGATTTGATTCGCGAGCGCTGTACGCTGGCTGCGTCAATAGGTCGTGTCTGCACGAGAATTTGCGAAGGCGGCTGCAGGCGCAATGCATTTGACGAGCCGATATCTATACGTGACCTTAAGCGTTTTGCGGCGGATTATTGCAGAGATATGCCTCATCCGCAGGCAGTACCAAAGACAAAGGACAAAACAGTTGCCATTATCGGTGCAGGACCGGCAGGTCTGACCGCAGCACAGGTTCTTGCAAAACAGGGCTATCCGGTTACTATCTACGACAAAAATCCGCAGGGCGGCGGAACGCTCCTGACCGGTATTCCAAAGTATAGGTTGCCAAAGGACGTCTTGAAATGGGACGTAGATGCAGTATGCTCGCTTGGAGTTGAGCTGAAGACCAATGTCGAGGTAGGCAAAGATATACACTTGAACGATATTATCAATTCTTACGATGCAGTACTTCTAGCAACTGGTCTTCCGGCTGGGTATAACCTCGGTATTGAAGGCGAAGATGCCGAAGGTGTTTGGAGCTGCCTGGACCTTCTAAGAGAGGTCAATTTTGACAGGAACCCGAAAATCGGCAAGAAGGTTGCAGTAATCGGCGGCGGTAACGTTGCTATGGATGGGGCGAGGACTTCGCTGCGTCTTGGGGCAGAACAGGTTTATCTTATCTACCGCAGGAGCAAGTCCGAGATGCCAGCCCGTTATGAAGAGATCCATGAAGCGGAAGAAGAGGGCATAATATTTGAACTTCTAACCAACCCAAAAAGCATTGTTACCGAGAACGGCAGGGTTGTTGGGCTTGAGTGTGTACGCATGGGCTTAGGTGAGCCGGACGCTTCCGGCAGGCGCCGTCCCGAGCCGATTCCGGGCAGTGAATTTATTATGGAAGTAGATACAGTCATTACAGCTATTGGCCAGAAGACTGACTTGAGCTTTCTTGAGGGAACAGATATCAAGTTGACCGAAAAAGGTGCCATTGTTTATGACAAACTGACGCTTCAGACGTCTAACCCCAAGGTGTTTACTGCCGGTGAGGTAGTAACAGGTGCGGGTGCTGCCATCCAGGCAATTGCAAGCGGCCACGAGGCAGCGGAATCGCTTGATAGGTTCCTGCGTGGGGTTGATCTAAAAGAGGGAAGAACGCCTCAATTTATTGCAAGGCCCTACGGTTATGGACCGGTTTACTTAGACATGGTTGAGCCGGAGAGACGAAGAACACCCATGCGGATGATTCCTGTTGAGGAGCGCCTTAAGGGCTTTGCGGAAGTTGAGCTTGGATATAACGAAGAAGAGGCTGTCCGCGAAGCAAACCGCTGTTTGGTCTGCGAGACTGAGAACTGCAGCGGTTGCACAATGTGCGCACGGACATGCCCAGTACAATGCATCGATGTTGAAAGAACTGGTCCCAATGAAACCAATCGAAAGGTTCTTAAATATAATCTTGATTTAACTAAGTGCATGTTCTGCGGTCTATGTGCAGAAATATGCCCGACTAATGCTCTTGAGATGAGCAAAGATTACGAGAATGCTGAGTATACTAAAGACAAACTCTTTTACGATAAAGAAAAAGCATTACGGAGGTCCTAATAAAGCTTTCAGCTATTAGCTGAGAGCATAAATAAATTAAGCTGAAAGCTTAACACTTTTAGCATTTATTAAAAGTCTATAGTTGATATCCGCTTTATGGATATTATGCAGGAGAGTAAAGATTATGGATTTAGCGACACAAATCATATTCTTCGGTCTATCAGCTATGGCTATAGCGAGCGCGATAGCGGTAGTAACTAGGCGAAATTTGTTTCACGCAGCCATGTTCCTGGGTTACCTGATGCTGGTTATAGCGGGCTTTTACTTCCTGCTTAATGCAGACCTTGTCGGAATGATGCAGGTATTTGTTTATGTTGGTGGCGTTGTCGTCGTGTTGCTTTTTGGTATCATGCTTACTGCGCAGGTGACCAACGTACGGCTTGTTTCGGGATTTAAGTTTAAAGGTCTTACACTGCTATCGATTATTGGATTGGTGGTGCTACTTATCTCAGTTTTTAATAAGGCAACGCTGCAGGTATCAAATGCAGCAGTTCCGAAAGATAGCGTGTCGCTGGTAGGAAAGCTGTTCATGACAAACTATATCTTGCCGTTTGAAGTTATATCAGTGTTGCTTTTGGCAGCTTTGATTGGGGCAATTGTAATAGCCCGGGATGAAGCCAAGCACAAGGAGGACAGATAATGATACCTCTTTCATGGTATCTGGTGGTAAGTGCAGTACTCTTTGGGATAGGTCTAGTTGGTGTTTTGCTGAGGCAAAATGCTGTGACTATTCTGTTCTCGGTTGAGATTATGTTAAATGCAGCTAATCTCAACCTGGTCGCTTTTTCGAGATATATAACGCCAAATGTGATATCCGGGCAGATGTTTGCCTTGTTTATAATAGCGGTTGCAGCCGCTGAGGTGGCCGTTGGCCTAGCTATAATACTTACGATTTACCGAAACCTGCACTCGGTAAATTTGGATAGGTTTAATATATTCAAGTGGTAGCGGAGAAGAGACATGGATGCTTATAACATAATTCCTTATTACTTATCAGCAATAGTCTTACTGCCAACTGTAAGTTTCTTGTTGCTTCTTATTTTTGGCAAGAAATGGGGAGAGAAGTCAGCTTATGTCTCAATTGCGGCGGTGCTGATAAGTTTTGTACTTTCAATTAAAGCATTGGTCGACGTGCTCGGCGGGATACACGCCGAAACCACATTTACCTGGGCTGCAATAGGCGATCTTCACCTAACCTTCGGGTTGTTACTGGATCCACTGTCTGCAATGATGCTGGTCGTTGTGACCATGGTGAGCGCGCTAGTGCAGATCTTCTCTGTAGGCTATATGCACGGTGACAAGCGCTATGGTTGGTTCTATGCATGCCTTTCGATGTTTACCGTATCCATGCTTCTTCTTGTGTTCTCGCCGAACTATGTGCAGATGTATATGGCATGGGAAGGCGTCGGCGTATTCTCATACCTTTTGATTGGGTTCTGGTTTGAAAAGAGAAGCGCAAGCCAGGCTGCAAAGAAAGCCTTTATGGTAACGAGGGTTGGCGATCTGGGATTTGCAGCCTCTCTTATTCTTCTTTACGTAACCACCGGGACGCTTGATATGGATAAGGTGTTTGCCGCAAGCCTGCTTCCGAGTACTGCTGCGTTAATAGCGATTCTGATGTTCTTCGGGGCTATCGGTAAGTCAGCTCAGTTCCCGCTCCACGTGTGGTTGCCTGACGCAATGGAAGGTCCGACTCCAGTTAGTGCCCTCATCCACGCGGCAACCATGGTTGCAGCCGGTGTGTATCTGGTAGCAAGGTCGTACCCGCTGTTTGAGAAGGGTCCGGTTTCGCTTGAGTTCGTTGCAATAATCGGAACGATTACGGCTTTTATGGCTGCTACCATTGCGCTTACCGCAACAGACATAAAGAAAGTTCTGGCCTACTCGACAATAAGCCAGCTTGGCTATATGATGATGGGCCTTGGCGTAGGTGCATTTGCGGCAGGTACATTCCATCTGTTTACGCACGCTTTTTTCAAGGCACTCCTCTTTCTTGGTGCAGGTAGCGTAATCCACGCAGTTCATAGCCAGGAGATTTTTGAGATGGGTGGCCTGTGGAAGAAGATGAAGATAACCTCAATAACGTTTATTATAGGAGGTCTTGCACTTGCAGGAGTGCCACCATTTGCGGGATTCTGGAGCAAGGATGAGATACTTGCCGGTGCTTATAGCAGCGGGCACACAGCAATATTTATATTTGGGCTTTTAACCGCGCTTTTAACCGCGTTCTACACATTCCGGCTAATCTTTGTGGTTTTCTTTGGCAAGCCGAGAGTTAGTCATCATGGTGACCACGTGCATGAGTCCCCGCTGGTTATGAGCGGTCCGCTAATGATTCTTGGTTTGTTTGCACTAACAGCTGGATTAATTGGCTCACCGTTAGCGCAGAACGCTTTCCAGGGATTTATACTAGGCGGGCATGGAGAGGAGCACCATATAAACTACATGGTTATGGGGGCATCTGTTCTATTAGCCGTTCTTGGTATTGCGGCGGCATGGTTAAAATATGGAACAACGCTTCTGCCATCGGGCGTTATTACCAAAGATAATCCGATTTACAAGTTGCTGGTCAATAAATATTACATGGATGAGCTTTACTACTACACTTTAATTGTTCCGACCCATGCAATCGCAAAAGCGGTTCTTGCTTTCGATCAGAAGGTCGTCGACGGCATCGTAAATGGCGTTGCCTGGGTGACCGCGAGGCTGGGTTGGACTTTAAGGCGGGTTCAGACCGGCTATGTGCAGAACTATGCGTTGCTTATGATAATCGGATTGGTAGTTTTGATAATTTGGTCATTTAGATATCTGGGTTTGCATTAAGGGTGTGAAGGAATGAGTTACCCAATACTTTCAATAATCATACTGCTGCCGATAGCGGGAGCTCTACTGCTGCAATTTATACCACGCAGGCAGGCTAATCTCATTCGCACGGTTGCACTGCTAGTTACGCTTATCGACCTTGCTTTTGGGACTGTGCTTTTAGCCAATTACAAGGCCGGGCAGGCGACAATGCAGTTTGTTGAGAAACTCGCATGGGTGCCCAAAGCAGGTATATCTTACTTTGTTGGGCTTGACGGTATCAGCATGCCTTTATTTGAGCTGACTTTGCTTCTTATGGTAGTGTCGGTTCTAGCCTCCTGGTCAATCAAGGAGAGGGTAAGAGAGCACTACAGCTTAATGCTTCTTCTTGCGGTAGGTATGTTAGGTACCTTTGCGGCTTTAGATTTCGTGCTCTTCTACATATTCTGGGAACTGGTTCTTATCCCAATGTACTTTATTATCGGTATTTGGGGCGGCGAAAACCGTAACTACGCGGCCATCAAGTTCTTCCTGTATACATTGGCTGGAAGTGTCTTGATGCTGGTTGGTATACTTGCGCTTTACTTCACTTCTGGCCTGGGCACGTTTGATATGGTAAAGCTGATGCAATCAGGATACCATTCTTATCTGTCGACATTTATCTTTGTCACTTTCTTCCTAGGATTTGCGGTAAAGGTACCAATGTGGCCGTTCCACACGTGGCTGCCCGATGCGCACGTACAGGCTCCAACTGCAGGAAGCGTGCTGCTTGCAGGCATTCTTCTTAAGATGGGGACTTATGCGTTTATAAGAATCGTAGTTCAGATACTTCCGACCGAGTTTGCGAGGTTTGCACCGTTTGTTGCAGTTCTTGCCGTTATAAGTATTGTCTATGGAGCATATACAGCCCTTGCACAGAAGGATTTAAAGAAGATGGTTGCTTATTCAAGTGTGAGCCATATGGGCTACGTTATGCTGGGCATAGCGGCTCTTACTCAGGTATCGCTAAATGGAGCCGTGTTGCAGATGGTAAACCACGGGCTTATAACTGGCATGCTCTTTTTGATGGTCGGATATATTTATGAAAGGACTCATACGCGCGATATTGCGAAACTCGGTGGGCTTTCGATCAAGATTCCGATTCTTGGCGGTATGTTCGTGTTTGCGGCGCTGGCATCCCTTGGATTGCCGGGCTTAAGTGGGTTTGTAGGTGAGATTCTGATAATGCTTGGTTCGTATGGGGCTTTTAAGGTCTACACGATTCTTGCAGTTATTACGCTTGCTCTCACCGCATTCTATCTGATACGGGCAAATCAGAATGCCATATTTGGCGTTCCGCAGGCATGGATGGGCAATTTCAATGATGCAAACGGCAGAGAGCTTGTAAGTGCCCTGCCATTGATATTCATGATTGTCGCGATAGGGGTTTACCCGCAGCCATTCTTGCATTATATTAATCCTGCTGTCGATGCAGTGTTGCAAATAGTAGGTAAATAAAAAGAGGTATAGCTGGGATGGATTTTTCACAAATTAATTGGATGGCTCTAATGCCGGAAATAATAATACTGGGCTTTGCGGTAATAGTTCTACTGGGAGAGCTCTTTTTGACCGCTGCGGCAAAGAGGTCGTTGGGTGCCGTTACTCTTATTGGTTTGCTGATAAGCTTAGCGAGCGTAGTCAATATCTGGGGCTTGGAAGTAAGCGAGTTTAATGGGATGTTTGAAGTTGACCTCACTGCAAATATACTAAAGGCTATCCTTTTGGCAACTACCGCACTTGTTGTCCTTGGAACTCTAAAAACAAGAGTTACATTGGGTGAGGGAGAGTTCTTCAGCCTGATCCTGTTTTCGGTGTTGGGCACTATGTTTATGGCCTCGGCAACCGATATGATCATGCTTTTTATAGCGCTTGAACTAACAGTCCTTCCGGCGTATGTCCTGGTAGCCAGCAAAAAAGATGCAAAATCGGCTGAAGCAGCCTTAAAATATTTCCTTCTGGGTATTGTAGCCTCAGTAGTTCTGCTATATGGCATGACCCTCTTGTTTGGTTTGACCGGCTCCACAGGCTTTGCCGATATTGCGCATAAGTTAAGCGGAAAGGCGATAAGCCCAATGCTGGTCGTCTCTATATTGATGATCATGGTAGGTCTAGGCTTTAAAGTTGCCGCTGTACCGTTCCATTTCTGGGCGCCGGATGTTTACGAGGGGTCGCCAGTTCCAGTAGCATCGTACCTTTCAGCCGGACCTAAAGCCGGGGGTTTCGCCGCACTCATCCACCTTTTCCCAGTTGCGCTCGCTTCGGTCACGCCGGCCTGGGCAGCTCTATTTGCCATCTTGGCAGTTATGAGCATGTTTATCGGAAACCTGGTCGCACTTGCGCAGAGCCAGGTAAGAAGGCTTCTTGGATATTCAGCAGTTGCGCATACTGGTTATCTGCTGGTTGGCCTTGCGGTTGCCAGCAAAATCGGATATACATCCATGATATTTTACTTCTTCGTTTACTCGCTGGCTGCGCTTGGTGCTTTCCTCGTTGTGCTTGCAACGACAGAGCGGGGGATAGGGGAGAATGTAACAGACTTTGCGGGCTTACACAAGAGGGCCCCGATGCTTGCTATTGCGATGGCTATATTCTTGTTCTCTCTGGTAGGAATTCCGCCGTTTGCGGGTTTCATGGGTAAGCTTTTCCTGTTTAAATCAGCTGTAGAGTCGAACCTCATCTGGCTTGCAGTAGTCGGTGTACTAAACAGCGTGATATCGTTTGGGTACTACGTAACAGTTATCAGGCAAATGTACCTGGTAAAACCAGAGAGCAGTGAGACTGTCATAGTATCAAGACCCTTATACCTTTCCATAATGCTTATTATGGCCGCTATAATCCTCCTGGGTGTTTACCCGACAGCTTTTCTGTCTATAATTAAGCTATAGATGGCAATCAGGAGGGGTTTGAATGGAAGAGCAGAGCTTTGCTCTTATGTTAAGGCGTGCCCTAACAGAGTACGATTTTGAACGTATTGACATAAGACCTGATCAAGCATCGGTGACCCTAAAAAGGGAAGTATATGCTGAGGATAGTAAAAGCGATACTCTTGAGTTTAATTTCTCAGATCCTGTCCTTATAAAAGTCCTTGAACACCTGAAATCGTATTTGCCCTCGATGTAGGTAGCCCTGGTGTTGCCCTCGTTAACTTGCCAATAAAAATTGCTGAAAAAACGAAGTACCATTAACGCTGAATGAAGCCCAAAAGGCCTGTAAAGGGCCTATACTTGTCTTGGCACAAAGGTTTCGCAATCTGCGTGGTTTTCGTGCCAATCAACTGTGACCCCTGGTGCCCCGCAAGCCAGGTCTGCATTATAGCGGCAAAGCAACACGTTGCAGCCGCCGACATTGCCCTGTGGGCTTTCGATTTCACTGCCACCAACCCCAGGTCTAAATGTATCGCAAGCAGGGTGTTCCTGGCCTACATGGATAGAAGAGGCGTGGCAGAGCTTTCCCTCATTATAGACGCAACTGTGCACCGTACAGGCTAAAACAGGTGGTGTAGGCATGACATACCTCCTAGTAGAAATATTTTATTCTAGGATAATTTTTGGTTTTATTTACCCAATGTAGGGAAAAATATTGAAAAATTAGCCCTTACGAGCGCAAGTTCAAGTACTGTAATACGGCAGTTATTTTTAAGAAAAAAGCTAAAGTTGTGCTGGATAATGCCGATAATAATAATGTCAGCCAAGGCGGGAAAAATAGAAGCTTTGGCGAGGGCTTCTAGGTCGTGGCAGACGTCTTGACTGACGAAAAAATCCCGTTTAAAAAAACGGGATTTTTATATTTAACGGTTCCTAAGGCGTTTTCTTATTCAGCTGCTTTTTTGGTTTCTTCTTCTTTTGCTTCTTCCTTGTTCTCAGTTGCTTTCTTAAGCTCCCTAATGCTTTGCCCTATTGCTTTTCCCATCTCTGGAAGTTTTTTGGGACCAAAAATAATGAGGACAATTACCAGTATAATGGCTAATTCTGGTATTCCAATGGGACCAAGAAGTGCCGGTGCAATAAGGCTTTTTGTTGCAAATATCATAATTTACCACAACCCTTTTCTTTTCTTACTCCCTCTAAAATCATAGCACTGATTTAGTCTGAAAGCTATTTATCGGACAATAATTATTGCATATTTCTATTATCAGCGCTAAAGAGTGTTTACATCTTTTTTACCCAAAAGGTAATAGTGATAAAACCTTAGGCAATAGGAAGGAAGTTGGGCTAAGCTATCGCCTCCCAGGATTACACCGCGATATCACGACGGTTAAATAGCAATATTGCGGAAATATAGAAGCTGGTGGCGGTGCCAAAATAAACGAGCACACTCCTCAGTGGGATATCTCCTGTGGTAAGCAGCTTTGCTGAATCGTAATAATGAAAAAGTGAAATGACATCAAGCTTCTCAGCCCAGTCTGCCAGGCCTGCAAGAACAGTTAGAAGATACATAGCTGTTAAAATACCTGCAGAGGCCATGGCGGCGCGACCGCGTTCAAGAATAACCGAGAAAAAAAGGGAAAACGCACCGATTGCAGCAAAGAACAATATAGCAATGATAGCAAGAGCAATGATTCCTTCTGTTCTTACCGACACATTGTAGATATTTCCGAATAAGTAGACTGAGGCCATGGTCAAAATGACAAGGCCGGCCGTTCCGCCAAATAAGGTGATACTTTTTGTAATCAGTGCGGAGGTCCTTGAAACCGGCTGGCTTAGTAGAATCTCTATCGTTCCGGTATCGATTTCTTTTCCGATGGCGCCGGTTCCATAGGCGATAACAAATGCGCCGATGATGACAAACCACATAAAAGCAAATATCTCAAGCGCCAGGAAACCTTCTACTGTTGCGAGATTTGCTCCGGTTCCGCCTCCGAAGAATTCTAAAAACTCCTTGGGATAGGTCCTTATGAGTCTTTGGATATCTGCAGATTGAACAGTTGGATAAACAGACAAAAGCATCCATACGTAAGCCACCATCCCAAGTGCATACGACGGCCAGCTAATCCTGATCTCCTTTAACGATTTAAGAAATAGATTAATGCTCACTGCTGCCACCTTTTTCGTAAAACTCCAGGAATATATCTTCTAGGCTTGCATGGGTCGATATTAGATCTCCTACTTTATAGTTGGCCAATTTTTTGATCAACGGGTCGATCTCACCTATAACCGTAAGCCGTAAATGGTTGTTAACTGCATCGATTGAAGTAACTCCCGGCAGGCGAAAATCATCAGGGTTGACCGGCTCTTCAAAGAAAATGTCCACATAGCGGACCTTTTTAGCGATCAGGGTGTCAACCCGCTCGATCGTAACAAGCCGGCCTTCCTTTATGATGCCAACCCGATCGCAGATTTTTTCAACTTCAGGCAGGAAATGTGATGATATAAAGACCGTATGGCCGCGGGATTTGAATTCTTTAATAAGATGATAGAATTCCTGCTGCATTAAAGGGTCCAGGCCCGATGTGGGCTCATCTAATAGAAGCACCTTTGGATTATGCATTAGTGCCTGGATTATGCCCAGCTTCTGGCGGTTTCCTCTCGAGTAATCCTTTATTCTTTTTTTGAGGTCTATATTAAATCGCTTGACTAGCTCTTCTTTCAGGACAGGAGGCTTTTGAGGGCGAAAACGCTCAATAAAGCGCAAGAATTCGTCACCGCTCATCTTATCATAAAGATGGAGGTCCCCGGGTAGGTTGCCCACTTCCATCTTGATAGATACAGAGTCACGCCAGGCATCTTTGCCCAAAATTTGCGCGCTGCCCCTGGTTGGTTTTAAAAATGCAGTTAAAAGCCTAAGGGTTGTGGTTTTTCCAGCACCATTAGGCCCCAGGAAACCAAAAATTTCGCCTTCTTCAATTTTAAGGCTAAGGTCCTCGATGCCGCGCTGCTCGCCGTAATACTTGGTTAATCCAGTTGTGCTAATAATAGCCACTGCCAATCCTTTGTCGCCAAACCGTACCCTATTTCAAGTTCCATCCTATATATATATTTAGGCAAAACGAAGTTGATTCCTGCAATATTGCAGAATAACCTTGCCTGAAGTGGTGGGGTAATTACCTCTGTCCTCCAAATGGGTGTACACCCTAATGAGCGATTTGTAACATTTTAACAAGCATTTATTATTTCCCTTATAGAACATTTCTGATTTTTATCAGAACCGCCACGTGTCTTGAGGTATTTCGCCTGGCATGTAGAAAGGTGGATGCAGATATCTAACGTTGGGGAGTGGCGCGTATTTTGTGGAGAATGGTGCAAAGACCGCTCTCCCAAGCACTAAATTCACTTATCAAATATATTGCGCCATTAATCTTTTTAAATTACCGTACGTTGGCAATAATATACCGTTAGCTAAACATTTTAACCGTCGGTCAAGAATTTTTAAGTTGCTTTTATGCAGGCAGGTAGAATGGCCTCATGTGCATCTAGCGGGAGTGATCACGTTTTATCAATAGGGCAATGTTGCAGGTACAAAATTTGGGTTGAATGGTGCTACAAAACAACTAAGCGATCAATTTCAGCTTGTGACAGAAATCTTTTAAACCCTGAAAGAATCCTGTGGCACCCTAAAGTGGCTCGTTTGAGAAATTAATGTTTCTCTAGGTCTTGAATACAGAGATACTGAGATTAAGTAAACAATGTTGATAATTTATCAAAGTGTTTTATCAAAGTGTTGAGTTTAAGGTGGCCTAGCGCATTGAAGAATTTCTTCAATAGTTCGGAGGAGAATTGATAACAAACGATATAGCGGATTTTCTTGGAAAGGTGCCGCCGTTTCAGTTTCTTGATACATCGGTTATCAGGTCGATAGCAAGCAAGATATCGATAGAGTTTTACCCAAAAGGGACTGAAATTTTAGCGCAAGAGGGGCCTCCAAGTAAATATCTGCACGTTATCAAAAAAGGTGGGGTTAAGGTGTTCGTAAAGTCGGACAGCGGTGAGGCTGTTATCGATTTTAGAAGTGAAGGTGATTCGTTCGGTTTCGTTTCGCTTTATAGCGGCGATAGGTCACGCACAGGCGTTGTTGCAGTTGAAGATACCATTTGCTACCTCATAGATAGAGATACATTCTTTAAGCTTCATGACTACAACCCGGCCTTTGTTGAGTATTTTCTGAAATCCTACCTCGTAAAATATGTGGATAAGACATCCAGCCAGCTCAATGAAAAGATTTTTCTTCACCGCATGGGGAGTAGCCTACCTTACACAACGCCCGTTGGCGAGATAACTACTAAACGACTTATCACAAAACCGCCAGACACAACTATCCAGGAAGCGGCAAAAGCGATGGCTAAGCGCAATATCAGCTCACTTGTTATCGTGGATAAGAATGGGGTGCCGGTAGGTATAGTTACCGATAGAGACTTGAGGGAAAAAGTCGTTGCAGCCGGCAGGGATGCTTCCAGACCGGTTAAAGATATCATGAGCGATTCATTGATAAGCATTGATATGGATGAATACTGCTTTGAGGCGATTCTAAAGATGGTTCGCCATAACATCCACCATCTATTGGTCATGGATAAAGGAAACATCAAGGGGATAGTGACCAATCACGACCTCATGATGCTGCAAGGCGTGTCTCCTGTCGCCATAGCAAGAGAGATCGAAAACCGAGATACGGTTGAGAGTCTGGCCCCGGTATCTGCCGAGATAAGCAATCTGGTGGCTCTATTTTTAAAAGACGGGGCTAAGGCGACCAACATTGCAAGGATTATAAGCGAGCTAAACGATAGATTGGTAAAGAGGATAATCGAGGTAGAAATAAGAGATAACAGTCCACCGCTTCCATTTTGTTGGGTTGTCTTTGGCAGCGAAGGAAGGAAAGAGCAGACCTTCAGAACCGACCAGGACAACGCACTTATATACGCCGATCCTCAAAACCCGAAAGAGGCGAGGGCCGCCTCGAAATACTTTACGGCGTTAACAAAACGAATCAATAAGTCGCTGATTAAATGCGGTTTTCCCCCGTGCACGGCTGGGTATATGGCAAACAACCCAACCTGGTGCCAACCCTTAAAAGTATGGAAAAAATATTTTAACGAATGGGTGACTTCATCTACTCCAGATGCAATATTGCTCTCTACAATATTTTTTGACTTTCGACCCTTATACGGTGATTTTGGTTTAGCTAATGCGTTAAGGGATTATCTCGTAGATATATTGAAAGAAGAAAAGTTCTTCTTGGCCCGCATGGCATCAACTCTTGTAGCAAACAGGCCTCCGCTCGGTTTCTTCAGAACCTTTGTTGTAGAGAAAAGCGGGGAGCACAAAGACCAGTTCAATCTTAAAGTAAGTGCAATCGCGCTTCTCGTTGACATTGTAAGACTGTTTAGCCTCGAGCGGGGCGTGAAAGAGACATCTACGCTTGAACGCATTAAGGCCCTTAAAGGGCAGCACGAACTGCTTGATGAATATGCAGAGGAGCTGGAGCAATCTTTTGAGTTCATGATGCTGCTTAGGATGCTGCATCAGCTTGAGCAAATACAGGCGGGTGTCGAGCCAGACAACTTCATCAACCCAAACAAGCTAAGCATTCTCGAAAAGCAAACCCTTAAAGATATTTTCCGTCTTATATCCAAAATACAAGAACTTATAGATCAGCGATATCGCCTGGGAGTTGTGCACCATGAGGTTGGCTAAATGGTCAAAGGGTAAGTTTAAGAAGTTAGGTGGGAACGGTGAAAAGGGCATGCCTATTGACCAGGCCAGATATACAGTCATTGATACCGAGCTTACCGGTTTAGACATGAAGAAGGACTCAATAGTTTCTATAGGTGCAGTTAAAATGGTCGGAAGTCGGATTGAACTTAAAGATAGCTTCTATAAGCTGGTCAGTCCAGAGGCTGAATTAACAGGTGAGACCGTCATAATCCATGGCATCATGCCATCAGAATTGGATAAAGAGCCGGGTATAGATACGGTTCTGCCCGAATTTATTGATTTTTGTGGCAACGATATAATCGCAGGTTTTCGTCCCCTTATAGATATGGGTTTTCTAAACAGGGAGGCAAAGAGATTATACAGGTCGGCAATGAAGAATCCAGTTATTGATATCTTCGCCATTTATAAATGGATCAAATGGAGATCGGCTGAAGATTGTCTAAGTAATCTAAGCCTTTATGATTTGGCAGAGGATTTTAGTATTCCAGTGAAGGGTGCACACAATGCAATTTTTGATGCCTTTATTACAGCCCAGATTTTACAGAGGCTTCTGCACCTGCTTTTAGGCTTAGGAGCAAAAAGCGTAGACGAGCTTCTTGCCATTGGTAATCCTTCAAGGGGAGGTGATAAGTTCCGTTCCTCGGCCCTGATTAATAATCTTTAGATCCGCTTTAGACCCAGTCTCTAATTGGTTAAGGAGGTGCAACGAATGGCTGTTAAGGTCAAGGAAAACGCAACTATTAATAAGGAATCAACCGATAGAATTTTAAACGATCCTGATTTTATCAGGCTCTCTTCAACAAGGAACAGGATTGCGGCGGTACTGACGGCTTTGACCCTAATCGTCTACTACGGATTTATCTTGCTCATGGCTTACGGCAAGGAAACGCTCAGCAAGACGCTCTCTCCCAACATCACTATAGGGCTGCCGATAGGTGTTGCAGTTATCGTCTTATCCTGGATTTTTGTTTTTATCTATGCCAGATGGGCCAACAGGAAATACGATAGCATGGTTGATCAACTTAAAGAAAAGATAGGGGGTTAAGGAATGAATACGAGTCTGGGACAAACTAATCCAATAGCCATAGCGTTCTTCTTTCTATTTGTCATAATTACGCTTGGGATTACGTATTGGGCTGCGAAGAAGACAAAGACCGCAAAAGAGTTCTATGCTGCAGGTAGAAACATTACTGCCGGGCAGAATGGGCTTGCGCTGGCCGGTGACTACATGAGCGCGGCGTCGTTTTTAGGTATTGCCGGCATGGTTGCCCTTAGTGGTTTTGATGGGCTTATCTATGCGATTGGTTTTCTGGTTGGTTGGCCGATAGTAATGTTTCTTGTCGCTGAGCCGCTCAGGAACCTCGGCAAATATACTTTTGCCGATGTAGTGGCCTACAGGTTAAGGCAAGGGCCGGTAAGGACGGCAGCTGCTGTATCGGCGGTCACAGTTGTTACTATATATCTCATACCTCAGATGGTAGGTTCAGGAACTTTGATTAAGATGCTCTTGGGCCTTCCGTATGAAGCTGCCATCGTTATAGTAGGTGTTCTTATGATCGCCTACGTTCTATTTGGAGGCATGCTCTCAACGACATGGGTTCAGATCATAAAGGCGGGATTGCTGCTAGCCGGCTCGACACTGCTCTCTGTTCTTGTGCTGGCTAAATATGGGTTCAGCTTTGATCAGGTATTTGGTGCTGCCGTTGAGAAGGTTAACGAGCTTGCCAAAGGTACCGCTGAGGCGGGCACTGGATTTAAAATGCTGCAACCCGGCAAACTCCTGGCTAAACCGATAGATACGATATCGCTTAGCCTCGCGCTCATGTTTGGAACTGCCGGGTTGCCGCACATCCTAATGAGATTTTACACCGTACCGGATACCAAAGCAGCAAGAAATTCGGTAAATTACGGCACCGCTTGGATTGGATATTTCTATATCCTGACATTCATTATGGGCTTTGGTGCTGCATCTCTTGTTGGCAAGGATATTATTACCAGTATTGACAAGAAGGGTAACATGGCGGCACCACTTCTTGCAGAAGCACTCGGAGGACCGATATTCCTTGGATTTATTGCAGCCGTGGCTTTTGCGACGATTCTTGCAGTTGTCTCGGGGCTTACTCTTTCGGGTGCGTCCGCCTTCTCCCACGATTTATATGCTAGTGTATTTAAGAGGGGCAAGAGCACCGAGAAAGATGAAATGAGGGTTGCAAAAATCTCGACTGTAGTCTTTGGTCTTATCGCCATCTTCCTTGGGATCGCCTTTAAGGAGCAGAACGTGGCCTACATGGTAGGGCTTGCATTTGCTGTTGCTGCAAGCGCAAATTTCCCAGCGATTCTTATGTCAATTACATGGAAGAAGTTCTCAACCGCCGGTGCCGTGGCGGCTATTTGGACGGGTTTGATATTATCGGTCGGCCTTATCTTCCTTGGCCCAACAGTTTGGGGGGAAGTGCTTGGTCACTTTACAACGACAATGGTAAACGGTGTCGCCACGAAAGTACCTGTAGGTATTTTCCCGTTGAGTAATCCGGCACTTATCTCAATTCCCGCGTCGTTTTTAGCTGGGATACTCGTCTCACTAGTCGCTCCAGACGCTGTTGCGCAGGAGAAGTTTGATGAGAAAAAAGTCCGGCTCTATATGGGAGTTGGCGCTGAGTCTTAATTAAGCAGGGGTATTGCCGGTAAGCAGGTAATTCAGGGTCGGATCTGAATAACCCTTATATGCAGTCCATGCAGTTGCTATCCTGATTTGCTATACTTAAACGCAGGCCAAGGATGACAGGCAAGGGTAAACCAAACTTCATGGAGAGCGTATGGGGGATTGGGTCTGACCCTTTACTGACAGACAAAGAGGGAGTACGAGGGGGAAGATTATGACTGAAGAAAAAGGCATGGAAGTTCTACTAGAGGAGCTAAGGGCATTTCCGCCGGCACCGGAATTTAGTGCAAATGCTTACATAAAGAGCATGGAGGAGTATGAGGCTCTCTATAAGAAATCCATCGAGAACCCGGAGGAGTTCTGGGGCGAGATGGCCGAAAAAGAGCTTACCTGGTTTAAAAAGTGGGACAAGGTTTTGGAATATGATTTCTTTAAGCCGGAAATCAAGTGGTTCCAGGGAGGCAAGTTAAACGCTTCGTATAACTGTCTCGACAGGCATATTAAGACCTGGAGGAGAAACAAGGCTGCTCTGATTTGGGAAGCCGATGACGGAAGCTATAAAACTTACACTTACCAGCAGCTTTTTTGCGAGGTAAATAGGTTTGCGGATGTTTTAAGGAAAAAGGGAGTAAAGAAAGGTGATAGGGTATCGCTTTATCTACCAATGATACCTGAACTTGCGATTTCTATGCTTGCATGTGCAAGAATCGGCGCGATTCATAGCGTCGTGTTCGGCGGGTTTAGCTCCCAGGCGCTCCGTGATCGTATCCGGGATTGCGAGGCAAAGGTACTGGTTACTGCAGATAATGGTGTGCGGGGTGGAAAGCTTGTACCGTTAAAAGCAAATAGCGACGTCGCACTTGAGGAATGCCCGACGATAGAAAGCGTAATCGTCGTCAAGAGAGACGGTGGCGAGGTCCCCATGAAAGAGGGAAGAGATACCTGGTGGCATCAAGAGATGGGGGCCGAAGATGTTTGCAACTATGTTGAGCCTGAGCACATGGATGCCGAGGACCCGCTATTTATACTTTATACTTCGGGCTCAACCGGCAAGCCGAAAGGCGTCCTTCACACTACTGCCGGCTATTTGCTATACACGGACCTTACGTTTAAATGGTCTTTTGACTACAAGGAAGAGGATATCCACTTCTGTACGGCAGATATCGGCTGGGTTACTGGCCACAGCTATGTCGTATACGGGCCACTTGCGGCCGGTGCGACAAGCTTAATGTTTGAGGGTATCCCAAGTTATCCTAACCCGGGTAGGTTCTGGGAAATAGTAGATAAGCACCAGGTTAATATAATTTACACAGCTCCAACGGTAATTAGGGCGCTTATGAAGGAAGGTGAAAGCTGGGTAAAGAAATATGACCTCTCATCCCTTAAGGTTTTAGGAACTGTTGGCGAACCTATTAATCCTGAGGCGTGGATGTGGTATTACAAGAATGTAGGGAAAGAAAAACTTCCGATTGTTGATACCTACTGGCAGACTGAGACCGGTGGGTTTTTGATTACTCCGCTACCCGGCGCGATGACCTTAAAGCCCGGCTCTGCGACCAGGCCGTTTTTTGGTGTTGTCCCGAAAGTTATAAGGCAAGACGGCTCACCAGCAGAAGTTAACGAGGGTGGTTACCTTGTAATCGAAAAACCGTGGCCCGGTATGCTAAGAGGAACTTACGGCGATCCTGAGAACAAGCGTATGAAAGAGGTCTACTTCGAGAGATTTCCCGGGCTGTACTTCACCGGTGACGGTGCGCGGGTTGATGAAGACGGTGATTACTGGCTTATGGGTCGGATCGATGATGTTATCAACGTCTCAGGCCACAGGCTTGGTACAGCCGAGATTGAATCTGCTTTAGTTAGCCACCAGGCAGTTGCTGAGGCTGCAGTTGTTGGATTTCCGCATGACGTAAAGGGCGAGGGAATCTATGTTTACGTGACTTTAAAGGACGGTTTTAACCCCTCGCCAGAACTTCAAAAAGAGCTTATTGGACACGTAAGAACAGTTATCGGCCCGATTGCAACGCCCGATAAGATGCAGTTTGCCGCTGGTCTACCCAAAACTCGAAGTGGTAAGATCATGAGGAGAATCTTAAGAAAGATTGCCCACGGTCAGATTGATGAGCTTGGTGATATCTCAACCCTTGCCGAACCGGCTGTTGTTGATGCTCTGGTCAAAGAGAGGCTGTAATACTATAGTTTATATCAGGGCCGGTAATAGGGCTGGCCCTGATTTTTCATACTAAAAGAAGCTATCAGCCATCAGCTTAAAGACAATAGACAAAAAGCTGAGTGTTGATAGCTTTTGCAGCTTGAATCATGTCTCAAGGAGAGCTAAATGAATAAATTTACCCTAAATAGAGATGATACCCTTCTGCTTATCATAGACATACAAGAGCGTCTGGCAGCTGTTATGTCGCAGAGGCAGAAGGTTGTAGATAATAGCTTGCACCTAATTGAGCTTGCCAAGATGTTTAATATGCCGATTGTTGTAACCGAGCAGTACCCAAAGGGCCTTGGGCCAACTATCACCGAGATAAAAGAGGCTTTGCCTGATCATGTTTTAGTTGAGAAGGTGTCGTTTAACTGCTGCGAAGCAGCTGGATTTTCTGGAAAGCTTAAGGAGATAGGAAGAAGAAAGATAGTAATGGTTGGTATGGAGACGCACATTTGCGTGCTTCAGACCGGCCTTGGACTTATGCAAGACGGGTACGATGTTCACGTTGTATCAGATGCGGTCTGTTCAAGGACAAAGGATAATTGGAAGGTTGCTCTTGGTTTTATGCAAAACGCTGGTGCGGTTGTAACATGTACCGAAACAGTGCTCTTTCAGCTGCTAGGCGCTGCTGGCACCGAGGAATTTAAGGCAATCTCAAAACGGATAAAATAAAGGGGGGAGATAGTAACAAGTCCTGTGCCGATTGCTGTGGTTAAAATTCATGTCGAGGAGATTCATAGTCTCAAGCCGGGGCCTGGTGCGGGCAAGCCAATCGCTTAATAGCAAACAAAGGCATAAACCTCAATATAACCCAATATACTAAATATAACCCAATATAAATAGCCCTCTTTTTCAAAGAGGGCTATTTATATTGGGTTTGAGGAGCACCACAGCAGGTGCATTCAAATACGTGCCCAACAAGTTGAGTGCATAATCCAACAAGGAAAAACTAATTTTCTTGACTTCCGCATCCCTTATTTTAGCATCTAATAACTACTGGTCAAGCGGCATACAGCCTTACAATTTGGGTGCTGCAAGGAGTTCTCTTTAAATATCAGTCATCCCAAGCACTCTTTTTTTTGTCATCCCAAGCACTCTTTTTTGTCATCCCGACCGGAGGGCGATAGCCCGCAGTGGAGGGATCTCAATTATATTTTCTAACTTTTTAAGCCTAGAGCCACCCTTCACTTAAATCCTTCCAGCTGGGATTAAATGATTCTATAAGATTTACTTTCTTTGCCCTTGACC
>JAIMBH010000020.1 GCA_023511485.1 Bacillota bacterium
CCCTCGCTTGAGGTTTGGTGGCCGGCGTATGGGGAATCGCTATCATAATCGGCTTTGATGTTTGTGCTCGCGCCGGTACCGTCGTGGCAAGCCTCACAGAGTAGGTTATAAGTGTCGTGCGAGTAGTTATTTACGACATCCGGGTTGTCCAAATATGCCTTATTTAAGATAACATTGGTTGAATACTGACTATTCGCAGGGATAGTCGTTTCGCTTGAAAAATCGGGTGCCAGGTGCACAAAGTGACAGGTTCCGCAGAGATTTGTGCTGCCTGAGAATTCATGCACGTTTTGGACTATCGATAAAAGGTTTGATTGTAGAGCGCTAAACGGTTTTACCTTCGCGGGGGATTCTACAAGAATCGCGCTCTCATCAGCGATTCTTGTGCCAACTGTCGAACCAACCGTTGCTGTATCACTTATTGAGTAAATAATATAATACGTGCTGCCAGAGCTTGCTATAGTCTCAGGAGATGCTAGCATAAACAGTTGCGGATTGGCTGAATAGTTTTGCTGGGATAACGTTATTATCGTGTCAGCAGGGCCTACCGGTGTATTTGACCCTTGATAGCCAGATTTGCCATTAGTTTCCTTAGCTAGGTATATGCTGCTGACATTGGCAGGTGCTGATCCGGAGCCGTAATCTTCAAGCCGGAAACCGGTCCAATTAGCAACGCCCAAATCTGTTTTAATGTTTAGTGATTGCATAACCACATAGTTCTGGCCTACAGTTACCGATCCCCTGGATACAGGTTGAGCCGATACCATTACGCTAGGCGGTATTTGGATCAGTCCGGATTGTATTGGACCGTTCAGGTTAACCGTATCGGGCGGTGCTACACTGATAAAGCTTGCATCGGTCAATTCGGCGCCGACCGTCGGGTTGTTTGGCGCTGTGGGTGACAGATCGTAAACTATGAAGTATTTTAACGCTTTCGTATCTACAACCTGCTGGCTAAACGTTAAATCAACGGTGTTATCACTCGCAAATGTCCCTGAAGCAAGCAACTGGTCACTTGCTTTGTTAAACGAGCCGTTCCCATCGTCTTTATAGAGATAGACTTTAGTGACAAAATCACCTGCTGCTTCTGTGCCATATCCGAGTACTCTTATACCTGCCACTTGGGCAGTACCGTAATTAGTCGCCAGGGCTACACCCAGCATACATACATCAGTTTGCCCTGCTGTTGCATACCTAGGCGCATAATCCGTAGGAACGACGTTAACAATATCACCGCTTATGACCGGCGTATTAGATATGAAGGTGCTGTCTATGCCGGTTACAGGGATTGGCGAGTTCGCTGCAGTGAGCATTGCGCCAACGGTTGCGCCGACCATGGCCGAATCTTTTATGTCATAGGCGATAAAATAATCTGTTGGCGTAGTTGTAATAGTTTCGCCTCCAGTAATAATGAATGTCGAGCTATCGGAAGACGGGCCAAAAGTTGCCGGTAGATCGAGTGTAATCCGTATATCCGTCCTTGGATCAAAATTACCGTCCCCATTGTCTCGATAAAGCTTTACGGACTGGATGTTGTTGAAAGCCAGGCCGCTTCCATATTCATCGAGTGTAAAGCTATCCCATGTAGAACTGCCACTGCTTGCCCTAACTGTAAAGCGCATCATTACCTTGTTTGTTTGTCCTTGGTAAGCAACTGTTCCACCCAGCGGGATGCAATTCGAAAATTGTATTTGCTGCTCCAGCGGCTGAGCCGTATCAGCATTCTGCGGGGCAGGTGGGGGATCTACCATATCGTTCCAATTGCCGTAGGCATCTTTGGTAAAGACCGCATAGTAGTAAGTTGTCCCGTTGGAAAGGGCGGTATCCGTAGTTGAGATGGATGCTCCAGATTCTGGGGCAGTGTTGTCATAGACCACTGTCCCATCTGTGTGGTTAGCTGGGTAGCTATCTGTCTTTCTTAGGACTGTAACCTCCGCCAAAGCAGTATCTGTCGGGTTGGTCCAGGAAAGAACACTTTGAGCGTTATCTCCATCGGTTGCATTAAAGTCTGCAACTGTTGCCGGAGGGGCAGAGTCAACAGTTAAAGTGGCATCTGCCGTATCGTTGTTTGTTACTTGGTTTGTCACTGAGGTTAATGAACCTACCTTGCCAACAAGGATATCGCCGTTGCCGGCGGTTAAGCTGGTGTCATAAGTTATGATGTAGCTAGTCTCGGTTGTTGTTACGGGTATGGAGACGGCAATAATTGCAGTGGTTCCAGAGAAGGAACCTTGGCCTACAAGCGTATCTAATGTATCGTAGTATCCGCTAATCGAGCCGGTATCCTGGTATATCTTAACAGATGAGATGTCAGCAGTGTTGGTTGAACCGCTGGCATCGATTGATATTGCTGTCACTGTATCGATATCTGCGTCTGTCTTTAAAGAAAATGCATCTACAGATTGATTGGCAAAGCCTGGCCCCACGACTCTTGATGCCGGCTTTGTCTGGTTGGTCCCAACGTCTGAGACGGTTATTGCCTGAGCTGCAATAACCAATGCTATAGGCAATGTAAATATAAATAGCAGGCTTAGCGGAAGCAATAAGAATTTAAGAAAAATTTTTGCATCCGTTTTCCTGATATGATTTCTATTCATACTAAATAGTATCGACTCCTTTAGCAAAAGCTAGAGGTCAAAGGCATTGATGAAATTTTTGTCTGTTGATTGCCGAAAAAATACCAAGTCCGCCAGCTCCGGCATCTGCGGCGGTAGCTACTTTGTAAAATAATTTCTTTTTACAGCGTTTTCGATGTTTATATCAGGAATAATCTAGGGGTAGATTCGGCTTATAACACCAATCGATATCAGTACAATCCGCCGTCAATGAACGCTATTTGTTAGCAATTTAAACACTATAAAAATTGTGAATAACTAAGCAAATTTCCTCTATCTAAACTTAGCAAGAGTACGGCTTTTTTTCAACTGTTATCTTGAGTTAAAACAGCAGGTAAAAGGCATAGCTGGCAAAAAATGGTGCGTGAGTAAGACTTCATAGGTCGAGTCCATTTTTACTACCATGACTCTTGCTTATGCCGCCGGTATAAACCTTAACGGCTGGCAGCCTCCTTGAGCAACTCGTTTGCCCTGGCTGGATTGCCAAGTGCGTTGTAGGCGTTCGCAAGTTTATTATAGACCTCCGGCTTTAAGGGCGAGTCTTTAGGCAGAATTTTTAGCAAGGTATCCCACTCATGGATGGCTTCATTGTACTTTTTGTACTTAAAGTACAGGTCACCAAGCGCGGTATGAAAGGGCAGGCTATTCGGTTTGGCTTTAACACAGGCCCTAAGATAGCCGATAGCTTCATCTTTTTTGCCCATTTTATCCGCAAGAATACCAAGTTGGTAGGCAATATCCGGGTTTGTCTTATGCTCGTAGAGCTTTTTTGTTTCTTCGTAAGCTTCCGGTACTTTGCCAGTCACAATATAGGCCGAGGACAGCAAGGCGTGAGCTTCATAATCCTCGGGGTTTTTCTTTAAGTAGACGTTGAGGTCTTTGATCATTTTTTCATAGTTGCCTTCTGCATAGAGTTTGCGTGCATTCTTTGCCATTTCCGCTTGAGCTTTTTTCTTGGCACTGATTTCTTTATTGTGTGCCGTTATGCCGACGATAAACACAGTTAGGAGAAGGATAACCACAATAAAGATTGCTATTATAAGTGGTTGTTTGTCATTTAATTTGTTTATGAAGCGCAAAAATATCTCTCCAATCAGTTAGAAATCAGCAGTTTTACTTTACGGCTTTTGCCAGTATACACATTATATCGGCCTATTTATAGCTTTTAAAGCGCCAAAAAATAGCCTTCGGTATCGCCATTAATCTACTCGCTAAAAACGGCAATTCTGTCCTTTTGCCGGTCTGCGATATAGATTAGGCCGGCATCCGGGTCGGTTGCTATACCGTTTGGATAAAGAAGAGCAGAATCTCCTTTGCCGGAGCCGTAGCTTAAGATATATTTGCCCTGCTTTGTAAAGACGAATACTTTCTGTCTGGCAAGGTCGACTACATGTACCCGCCCTAGGCTATCGATAGCAATGCCCCTCGGTATAATAAAAGGCTCCTTTGGGTTGGGCTTAAAAAAATACTTGAACTTGCCATTTCTATCAAAGACCTGCACCCGGCTGTTATTGGCGTCGGCGACGTAAATATCGCCGTTCTCGTCAGCTGTGATTCCATGGGGATACATGAATTCTCCCTCCCTGGTTCCTGCACGGCCAAACTTTACTAAGAGTTTTCCTTCGGTAGAAAAGACTTTAACATCCTGGTCACCGATGTCTGTCACATAAATCCTGCCGTCGCGGTAAAAAAGGCCGACCGGGCGGTTAAGGACTGGCTGGTTATCCTGAGCTGCCGATTTAGAATTCCCCGGAAACAGGTATTGGAACTTCCCAAAAGCATCGACGACCATAATATGGTAAAATCCTCTTACCTCGATGCTTATATAGATACGGTTCTGGTCATCGATTGTGATGCCTAAGGGGTAGCAATCCGAGTCTTTTAAAAGCTTAACTGACCTTACGAGTGCACCGCGTTTTGTAAAAATCGTAAGTTTGCCATGCCCTGAGTCGGTAACGTAGACGTATTTACCGAAAGCTACAACCGAGAGCGGCTTTGCAAGCTTTGCGTCGCCTTCTCCGGCAATTGGATGGTAATACTTCGGAAGACCGTTAATCGTCGTTGAGCGGTTGCCGGCATACTCATAACCCAGGAGAAAATACGTATATAAGCCCAGCGTTATAAAACCAACCAAAAACACGCTCAAAATTATAACGGTAAATTGCCGCCTGCTGACCTTTATTGAGTCACCCAAGTTTTTTAATTGCTTTCCAACATCTTTTATATTCATAATCACCTGTAAAGCTGCTCCGCACTGCCGTTGAAGCGTGAGCCGAAATGGTACCAGGACTTTGGCACTTTATTTGACCGTGATTTTTACAACCTGCACGCGGTCATTATACTTATCGGCAATTGCAAAACGCCCGTTTTGGTCGTAGGCAATGCCGGATGGCTGGTTCAGCTCTCCCTCTCTGGACCCCTTTTTACTGAGCTCGGCCTTCAGATTACCCTCTGTGTCCAGAACCTTGACCGAATTAGCAAAAGCATCCACCAGGTAAAGAAGGTGTTTTTCATCTATGGCAATCCCGCAGGGAAGGCTGAATTCTCTATCTCGCGCCATGACATCCTGGGCCGGTTTGCCTCTAGCCCACAGCACCTCGCCATTTCTTGAGAAAGCCTGCAGCCTTAAATTAAAGGTGTCGGCTACATACACTTTGCCGTCGCTATCGACAGCAATTCCGGCAGGAGTATCGAGGTCACCCTTTTGGCGTCCCTTCTTCGCCCATTTGGCAAGCTCATGGCCTTTAAGGTCATAGACCATTATATGGCCGTAGGTGGTGACGTAGAGCTTGCCGGCAGCTACCTGTGGCTTAATCGGCATCATAACTTTAAACTCGCTATCGAACTTGCCGTCTCTATCATATATCACGACCTTGTTTAATGCTTTATCGGCCACATAAACCTGGCCTTCCATAGTTGAGGCCACACCAAAAGGCTCCATAAGCTCGCCTGGACCAAAGCCTTTCTTGCCGAGTGTCCTAAAGTACTGGCCGCCAGGGCGAAATACCAACACCCTGGAGTGCCCCGTGTCGGCGACATAAATGTTGCCATCCCCGTCAAATGCGACATCGGATGGGCGGTAGAGCATCTCATCTTCTTTAGTCCCATAACCATAAATGCTGAGAATGTGCCTGAACTGCGGGGTTTGATAAGCAGGTACGGCCGGCGGGCGGGAGATGATGTAATAGAGGTAGAGCAGGATAAGCGTCATCGCTATTAGTATTACTAAAAGTATCACGAGAAAACTTCTTAAACTTATATTGCGTATAGCCATTTCTAAAAAACCTATTTTAACCTTTCTAAAGCTTTTTTCGCTTCCGTGTAATCGGTTACGTATTTTAACGCTTCCTGATACTCCTTCTTAGCAAGGTCTATCTGATTGGTCCTCTCGTAGCAATTTCCTAAATAATAATGCGCATCGGCCAGCGTTGGGTTTACTTTTAGTGTTTTTTTATAAGCTTCGATGGCCCGGCCAAAATTTTTCTGGTTTTGGTATACCCTGCCTAATTGGTAAAATCCAAGCTCGTTGTATGGGTCAATGTTTGCCGCTTTTGTAAAGTGCTTTATAGCTTCACCTTCTTTGCCAAGTGCATCGTAAGCCCGGCCCATCTCGAAATGTGCGTTCCATGAGTTGGGCTTCAGACGGACGGCCCTTTCCAGATTTTTAAGCGCACTTTGCGGATCCTGCATTTCAAGATAAACATCGGCAAGGCCGATATAGGCTTCGGCATTGCGGGGGTTCTTTTTTATCGCCGCTTTATACTTTAAAAGGTCTTTCTCTATTGCTGTGCGGGCAACGGGCGGCTGAAAATAAACCCTCTGCACAATCAAAGCGGTGATTAAAAACATGAGGATTAGAAAGAGTACGACTCCACCAACTAGCCAGAGACTAATTTCTTCAGCAGGCTTTTCAGCTTCATAATCGATGGAATCACTATTAGTGATTCCCGAATCCATTTCTGACGTCATACTAAGCACCTTAACAAAAAAATATAGCAAAGTGAAGCTTTTTACAAGCGCTCAACAGCGTCTTTGCCTCTGTTATCTGCGGATTCGGTCAGCGGCCCTAAGATAAATAAATTTTTGTTGGCGTATGCTTGTTTTGCTTCTAACAGGCTACAGGTCCATTTGCAATATAATCAAATTTATCCTGAGGCTTCCTGGCGACAGCGGACTGTTTTTACAGGTAAGGTTATTTGCGCTTTTATATTTTTGATATAAAGCTCTAAGCTCTAAACAGAGTCGGCCATAGTTTGTGAAAAGCGAACTGTCATTTGTGAAAAAGGTCTTTAGTTTAGATATTAGCGGTGGTATAATATAGTATGCTACCAGGATTTATAGAATTTAAGCCGCAGCTAGCCCACGCGAGTTGTTGAATTAGGTATTATATCCTGCTACAAATTAAGAAGGAGAATCTTTATACTCTAAGTAGGAACCTGCTTATTTAAATACTGAGGAAACCTTAATAAAAGGGGAGAAAAGTATTGAAAAAATTTTTGGTCTTCGTCGTAATTGTGGCGGTGGTTATTATTGGCTGGATGGCTTTAGCGAGCCAGGCAAAGAATTCGAGCGCCAAAGCCGATCTAGTTATAAAAGATCAGAAAAAAATCTACGAGAGGGTGGAGGCGATAGAACCAAATTTCTACGAGGATGACTACGGCATTACCCGTGTTTACGGTTCGGTCAAAAACTTATCCACCGACCCGTGTGCTTATGTAAAGTTTCAGATCGAGATTCGAAACAAAGAGCAGAAGTTAATTAAAACCCTTAACATAACGGTTAAGGATATTGCACCTGGCGGGGTTAAAACTTACGATGTAAACTCGGGTGAAGAGATCGAAGGCCTGCAGCTTGTAAGCAAGATCACCGAAGTCGGGTTTCAGAAGAGGTGATATGAGAATTGTTTAAACGGATTACTGTTTTGCTGGCAGTGGCTTTTTTAATGATTGCCGTTGCAATAGCTGCAGGATGTACCAACGATAATGTTGATATGCAAATACAGCAACCTGCCCAAAGCAATAGCGAGGTGGGCAAAGATGGCTTAACGCCGCTTGAGCGAGGCAAGGTAAGGCGCCAGATCCTAAACGATATGCAGGAAAACATGGATATCTGGCTTAAGGGCGATACGCAAAACTACGATAAGGCTTTTACCAAAAAGCTTGTTAAAATCTACAGGGAACAGCTGGATAAACTTCACCAGAGTGGGCAGGACAAGGTACGAGTCCATGAGAACGCCCATATGGAAGTGGTCGAGCTGGATAGCCCAACGGCAGGTGCCGTAAAATACTACTTCGATGAAAAATCGTATTTTGTAGATATCAAAACAAAAAAGATTACTAAATTTGTTGAGAAAGCTCCGCAGGGTGGGCAAAGCCAGTTTGAAATTGTTGTTGTAAAAGAAGACGGGCGCTGGAAGATTGACGCTATGATTGGTGCGGGCGAGGCAACCCTTTAAGACTCTTAAGATAAACAGAAATTAGAAAGCGGCCCTAGCTAGGTCTATCTAGGATTTCAGGGCCGCTTTTTGCTGCTTATTCTTCGCTATGTGGCGAGCCTTGACTACCGGTGATGTTGCCATCCTGCTGCCGCGGCACAACCTTATACTTGCCCACTGGATGGCAGTAGTCGCATAGCTTTTCGCTATGGCAGCTATAGCAGTTCTCGTTTTCACCGTTTCCAGGTATCTTGCCTGTAGCAATCGGCCCGTGCTGCTTGCGCCACTCATCAAATGTACCGTGGTACTCCATTGTTCCATGGCAGGTGCAGCCCTGCAGCCTGGAAGCTTGAAGCGGGGCGTACGGCATGTCGTGGCATCTAAAACATACATTTGGATTAGTAAATGCCGGTAAGGCATGTTTAACTTCGCTTACCCAGTTTGGTGGATGCGGCATCTGCAGTCCATGGCAATTAGTGCATTTCTGCGGCTGATGGCACCGGTAGCAAAAATCCCAATTGACAAATATGCCGGTTTTGATAAGATCGCGTTTTGGCGTGCGAATCTTCTCTCCAATGTCTTTTTCGTGGCAGAGGGAGCAATCGGCTTTGGCTGTTTTATCGTTATGGCATTTAACACAGGCACTCATACTAGGCACCGTTTCAGGCTTAATAAGGCCTGCGTGCGCAACGCTGTTGTGGCAGTCCATACAGTCTGCTCCAGCATCCAGAAATTCCTTGTGGCTAACCCTTATGCCATAGCGGCTTAATGTTTTTTGCCTTACTTCAGAATGGCATTTCAAACAAGCTGCATCTTCAATACGGGCTTTCCCTGGGTTGGCTTTGTTTGTAATCGCATAGACCCAAAACCAGCGCGCATAATCTACCTTTTGTGCAATGGCACCTGTTATTCCGGGCGGCTGGTGACAGCTCAAACACTTAATTCCAGCGTGGGCGGACTTTTCCAAAGCCTTGGCTTCTTTTTTCAGGCTGTGGCAATTTGCGCAAAATTTCGGTTGGCCTGTATAGTAGCTTCCAGCGAATAAGATAATCAGAATTACAGCTACTACAATCAGCCGCTGAAGCCAGACATCGTATGCGCTCTCGGAAACTGGGACTTTTAACTTAAGACGCAGCCGGTCGCGTGTGGCATAGGAATAGATAAGGTAGCCTATCATACCCAATAAAACCAGCGATAAGAGTAGCATAGCGATAACCACCAGGGTGAGCGTGGCATCGGCCGAGGGGTCGTCTAAAACCAGTCTTATGTTTTCTAAGATTCCGCGGAGGAAACCAAAGATATTTACTGTCTTAGTCAAGGTTCACCGACTCCCTGAGAAGCTTTAGTTTATCCTGCGGTATTCCCGGATGGATATGAAAGCTGTGACATTTAATGCAAGCTTCCTTAAAGTGGCATGCGTAACAGGCCTTAGTGCCTTCTTTTTTGACTATCTTACTGTGCTGCGAAAGGAAGGTTTTTGGATGCGGCATCTCCATTGTGTGGCAGTTTTTACATAGCGCACCTTTATGGCATTGCAGGCAGCTCTTTTGTGCCTCTGCCGAACCATCAATCTCCTTGCCATGGGTAGCAAGCCAGCCGGCACTGTGCGGCAGCTCGGTTTTATGGCAGCGGTTGCAGAAAAGTTTGCTATGGCAGCTCTGGCAGGTGGCAAGATTGCCCATACCGTGAAGTTTGCGCCAGTTTGGCCCGTGGGTAGTCTGCCAGTTGCCGGCTATTCTGTCGGTTTGCCCAACAACGTCGATTTTAATATGGCATTTTTCGCAAGCACCAGAGGCCGCAGAGCCGTTGTGGCAGCCCAGGCATTTTTCCATCTCGGGTACGTTTTTTCTAACCGTGCTTTTGCCGTGGGCCACCGTGCTGTGGCAGTAGTCGCATTCATATCCTGCGCTTATAATCTCCTTGTGGCTGACACGCATCAGGCCGTTTTGCACTGTTTTAATTGCTACGTCGCTATGGCACTGAAGGCACTTAATGCTTGGTACTTTTGCAGTTACAGGGCGCTTATAAATCATGGTAAGCTGGGCTGGAACCATCCGGGCAAGGCTAAGACGGCTCGACACAGCGCTAAACACATCGGCTCCGCCATGGCAGCTGCTGCACCCGGTACCGCTATGGCTCGATGCCTTCCAGGCATCGTAAGACTGCTTATGGCAGGGCGAACAGGAGACAGGCAAAGTGCCCAGCAATCCAACTACGTTAAAGTAAACGATTGCTAAAAGTACAAGGGAAAGCACAGCAAAATAAGTTCTTTGCAGTATCAGGCTTAGCCTTTCTTCGGTTATCCGTTCTTTAAATCTACCGCCCATTTATTTAGACTTACCTTCTTCCGGTTGGCCTCCGGACGGTTGTTTATTCGCCTGAGGTTTATTGCTCGTTCCGGCGCCTGTTATTATAGCCTGGGCAATAGGCATAGCATGGTTTTTGAGAATGTTGCCTTTTTCCACAGGGGCATGTTCCAAAAAGGAAGTAATTATTCTTATGCTATAGTTCTGTTTGGTCCAGCCCATAAAAAAGCTGTCCTCGCGCTCGGTATAGCCCGTTTTTACAATAGTTGTTCCGATTAACAAGTTCTCATGGCCATTTGGGAAGCGCTTTGCCAAGGTATCAGCGACATCTTTTTTTGCATCCTCTTCAGAAGCGAAATAGGTAACCTTTGCGTAAGAATTGCAGGGCGCCCTCAGCATTAAATTAGGGTCCAAATTCTCATATATTGCCTCTGATGCAGGGTACTCGGAGCCGGCAACATCCTGGCGGGCTTTGGTTTCATACTGCAGGATAAAATCGGGCAGCATATTAATAACCGGTACCGGCGGTTTTAATCTCTTTGGCAGGATTTGCTCAAGGCCACTAGTCTTACTCTGTTTTGGGCTTAGAGTTTTGTTGATTTCAATCCAAATGCTGCCCAAAGAAAGCAGCGTTGTCACAACCGCTAAAATTAGTGCGTATTGGAAGATTCGCCGCTCGGGGATAATATTATCTGACCTACCTGTGCTACTCTGGTTTGTTACGCTTGGTTTAAGCATTAATTTACCAACTTACCTGCTAAATTATTTAGCTATTAATAAGTCTAACACGTATGGAAATCTAGTCAAGACGCAGGTAGAAAGCAAAATATAGTAGCTTTGGCGCAAAAGAAAGAGACCCGTTAAAAACGGGTCTCTTATTTGTTTTACGAATGTTTCCCTTATAAAGGGACCACTATTAGTGGTTAGTACCGATACCGATGTGGCATCTCAAGCAAACGCCGTCGATGGTGTTCTCGGAAACGGTTACAGCTGAACCGGTTGCATCTACACCTCCAGCCGAAATCGGCATATTGAGGACTGCGCTTGCGCTCTTGTTAGCACTGTACTGTGCAAGCCATGGACCAAGCAGCTTGATCGCGTTTGGTTGACCGGAGTGCGGGAAGTCTGACTTGCCGTCCGGTGCACTTGTACCAATTGGATACAGGCCATTAACGTTGTCGTTAGTTGCCTCGTATGCATCAGTACCAAAGTGGCAACGTGAGCATCCACTATCAACCGTGCTTCTGGTCGGCAGGTCGTTCCTGTGGCAGGAGTAGCACTGTGACGGACCGTTGTGTGCACCGGTGTATGGTGCCGGGTGGGTCCTGTCAGAGTGGCTCTTGTAGCCGAGCTCCTCGTTTGTCAGGTGTTTCCAGTAACCGATGTTTAGGTTGTGGCAGTCAGCGCACCATGGCGAGAGTGTGAACTGGTTGACAGTCTGCGGTGCCTGGTGTGGATCGGTATTATTCGGCTCACCAACAAAGGCGGTGTAAATTGTGTTCGGAACAGCTGGATTGGTTGAACCGCCCTCTGCATCGTAACCTGTGTTGTCAGCAGTCATGGTCTCTTCTGGTACCTGAATGATGTCCTGAGCATTATACATGCCATACGTGTTTGGTGCCGAGCCCGGCTTGACGGAGCCGGATGGGAACTTCCTCAGGAGTTTGTAGCCGACCTTTTGCGTCATGTTGTTCTTGTCGGTAGGTCTCCAGGTCATGTTGATCGCGTTGTGCGGCTGGTGGCAGTTCATGCAGCGAAGTGCAAGTGGGCCAATCCTCATGTAGCCGCTTCTACCGGTTCCAGCAATTCCCTGGCCGTGGTGCCTAGCGAAACGATACATCTGGTTTTTGTTCGCATCGTAAGCACGGACCTGAACGGTCTCTGTAACCGGGTTGCCGTCTGCATCAGAAGCAGTAAGCGTTACGTCTACCAGCCACTGATCGATCGAGCTATCTGGGATGGTTGAGCTTGCACCAATGGTATGACCGTTGGTGGTCTGCTTGCCATTCGGGTTCAGGTCGTAGACAGTGTTGTTTGAGTGGGCGGAACCCCCGATGTGGCAGTAATCGCAGGCATCATCCTGTGAATCTGCTCTTAATAGGTAGTATGAACCCTCAGCACGGTGGACAGCGTGGCAAACTTTGCACTTGTTGGTCGTGGTGTCGTATCCGCCGTGCGGGCCGCTTGTGTCGGTCTGGCCGGGAGTACCATCGCCGGTGTCTTTGCTGTACTTCTGGGTGATCGGATCATCGAATGCCCTATATGCACCCTCGGTCTTGGCCGTAGAATCCTGCAGGTCTTTGTAAGTCCAAACAGAAGCACCGTCACTACCGATGACAGATGGGGTAGCAGCAAGTGCTGTACCAGCAGCTAACGCAATAACAAACAGAGTAGCTACCGCAATAATTAACGCCTTTTTCATTCTTTCACCTCCTTTATGTAAAGTCATTGATGAACTTGTTTTCATTATCCTGTTTCACCTCCTTTTTAAGAAATAAATGTGTACGTGAACGTGCGCACATGCACGTCATAATCGAAAGATTAGTTTCTTATGGGCTTTTCAAGATCCAATTATTGGATAGAGGTAGTGTGGCTATTTCAATCTATAATCTATGCCTCGATTAAGGGTCAACTTAAGGATACCATGTTAACGCTATAACGGTAAAGACTTTATGGGAAAAAATTTTATAACTTTGTATATTTTGTTGTTAAACATCATAGCCTACGCTACTATTTTATAACGGTATGCCAGATATTGCAAGCGGTTAATGGAGGGATAAGCTGATAAAGAAAAACCCCGCCAATTAAGCTGGCGGGGTTTTTAGCAAGCTCTTGCATTTGTGATAGATTTATTTTTTAAGCGGCCAGGGTTGCCCGTTAAGAGAAACGGCTTCCCAGAACCTCTTTACGTCCTTGCCGTTTACTATTCCGTTCTCTTTACCTTGAACCTGGAACTTAAACGCTTTAAGTTCTTTAAACTGCTTCAGGGTCTCCTGCACGGCACCAAATGCCAACAGCTTTTCTTTTGGCGTGGCTTCGAAATCCAATACTTCTTTACTGAAATTAATCGTTGCGACGCCTGCCTTATCGACTTTAACATCAAGCACCTTGCACTCGGGCTGCACAATTGCAATATCTTTGTTTTCTTGCGGCTTGGCCGCAAGCACTTCGTCTACCGCAGTTTTTATGATGTCCTTGTTGTCTGCTACGACGTGTTTTTCCTGAACGAGCGTGTTGCCGGTTGAAAAGTAGACTAATACCGTTCTGGTTTTTTCCGGCATTGAGATCGTTGGGTCGGGCACGTCGGTTTGCCCCTGGCATCCCATCACGGCAGCGGCCAGCATAACTGCCGCTGATATTAAAAGCAATATTTTCTTCATATTTTACTCATCCTCACTGGCCGGTTTGGGCTTGGACCCCTCGGTTTCAGCCTTAGATTTATGGTAGGCCTCTTTAAATTCGTCGTAGCTCATGGTAGCTAGATTGAGCCGCTCGGCTTCGGCCTTAAGGTTTTGAGACGATGTTAGAAGCACTCTCTTGCCTTTTGTGCTACTAGCCAATGCTAAGGCTGCTAGGTCGGTTTTGGAGAGGCCTTTGATTGAAGAAAGGCTTGCCAGAGCCTCCTCGCTTGCCGGCTTTACCATTAGCTTAAGCCCTTCAGGCAACTTATGTTTGAGATTTTCAAAAGCCTCTGGCACAATTGTTAGTTTCTTAAACGCTCTGGAGAGCGCCTCGCCATCGCCAGAGTCGACTGCTGTACTTATAAAACCCTCCGAAGCGATGACCTGCAGACCTGACCTTCTTAACAATAGCAGGCCAAGTGGCAGCAGTAGCAGCAACAGGTATGGCAGCATGTCAAAGATTTTGGCGCTTACCGGTGTTGAGATAGGCACCTGGAATACCTGTACGCGGTCATTGAATTTGTCTGCCAGAACAATCTTGCCCTGGCCGGCATAGGCGATTCCATCGGGGTAATAGAAGAAACCGTCGTCGTGACCTACATCGCCGATTTTTTGCAGAAACTTACCCTTGGTATCAAGGACAATAAGTTCACTGCTTAAGCCATCTACTACGTAAAGGTGCCCGTTACCATCAAGTGTGATACTGGAAGGAAGCCCGAACTTGCGATCACTGCCCCTGTACATAACTGCTTGATCTGCCGGAATAGGGGAGCCGTATTGCCATAGGGGATCTCCGTTTTTATTAAAGGCCTGCACGCGGTAATTTAGGCTATCGGCGACATAGATATCGCCGTTTGGACCGACGGTTATACCGCCGGGCATGTCGAACTCACCCTTACCTTTTCCTCTTTTGCCGAAAGAGGTTATCAAGTTGCCTTCAAGGTCACCGATCATTATGCCCCGTGCGGTTGTTACATACAATTTTCTATCGTGGATTGTCAGGGCCAGCGGAGGGTCGGGGAAGACTATCTCGTGGATTGGTTTAAACTGCCCGTTATAAACAACGATTTTCTTTGATGTCTTGGACAGGACAAACGTGCGGCCGTCTGGCGCAACGGCGATACCGATCGGGTCTCTGTACTTAAACTTTCCGTCACCGTAATCAGTAAACTGGTTTACATAGTTGCCGTTTGCATCAAAGATAACAACCCTTTGCTTGCCAGTATCGGCAACATATATACGTCCCTGTTCATCCATAGCAACACCAGAAGGTCTTCTTAAAAGGTCGCCCTCAAAGCCGTATATGGAGAACAGGGGTGTAAAATCTTCTTGCTTTCTGGCATCTTTGGCTACCGGCGGCTTGGTCAGCATAAAATAGAGAAATAGCAATGCTATTAATGCCGCCAGTAGAACGGCAATAAACATTATGTATTTTTTGTAGGTATCATCGGTCGCTACAAGTTGTGCCAATGCTCAAACCTCCAATTTATTTCTTAGAAATCTACTTATTCGTATTTTTTGCCGGAGTATTGTTTCCCTCGGCATTATTGGCGGTATTTTTACTATCGGTTGTTACGCCCTGTTTGATTAGGCGTTTAGCTGCATCTATCGCTTCCTTATAGTCCGGCGTATACTCCAGCGCCTCTTTGTAATATGCAAGAGCCGTGACTTTGTCGCCGCTTTTTTCGTAGGCCACTCCAAGGCTGTAAAGAATTGGAGATGACTCTGGGCCAAAGCTCAGGGCTTTCTCATAAGCCTTAACAGCCTTTTTATAGTCCTTCAAATTCATGTCGACCTGGGCAGCCTCCAGCCAGCAGTTCTGGTAAAATGGTGCGAGCTGGCCTTTTGAATTTGCTGCTTTCTCGAAACTTTTGGCGGCCTCTTTAAGATTATTTTGCTCTTTTTGCGCCAAACCTAAGACAAAGTGGGCCTGGCCATTATCCGGTGCAAGACGAGCTGCGACTTTAGCCTCTTTTACTGCATTATTTACCCGGCCAAGCTCGAGATAGGCTGCGGCTAGCTTGATCCTTGCCTGCGCATCATTGGGGTTGGCTTTTACGGATTGAACGGCTAAAAAGAGCGCCCGCTCGGCTTCTGTGCGCGGTGCGTTTAAGTCATCACTGAGAAGCATGTAGCGAGCTATGGCTATGCCTGTACCCAGAACTGCTAGTACTAAGACAACTATTAATGCTTTTAATATAAAGGGTGTCCATCTGCTCATATAAGCAATCTCTCCTTAAGGAATATTCTCTAATCTCACCGATTGCAAGTATTTACTGTCAGTAATTGACAACATTACCAACCATATCTTACCTTACAAAACTCAGAATGCAATACCAAAACTGATATGCAATCGACTTTATTTATAATATCGGCATTATTTAATTCCCCAACCACCCCCACATGCTTTCTTGGCTGGCGCAACTTTGCCTAGGCCTGGGTTCGCCCGGACCAAGAGAGTGCAAGTGGAAGTATGCTGTACTCAAAGTCCTGAAATACCTCCATTTACAGATACAAAGTTGCAGTGTTTGCAGGTGAGATTCGAGCAACCGTTGACTTGTAAATAATATCACAATTGGATGTAAGTTTGCTAATATATATCCCGACTCTTCTAGCGGTAATTCATTCTCACTCTTCTAGCGGTAATTCATCCTCAGGATTATCTGATGGCTTAGTTGGAGGTGAAATTAAATTCTGCCCTTGCCACTTTGGTATTTCTACGTTGCCGGAATCCCAATCGGGTTGCCAGCTGGGCTGAGACAAAGTATTTTTTGCTGGTCCGTTCTTTGGCTGCACCTGGCCAGTTGTATGGCACTTAGCGCAAAATGTCGGTCCGTGACAGTCAAAGCAGTATGCAGGTCCGACTCTGTTGACGACATGCTGATGCATTGGTATCCAGGACCCGGGAGGGCCCGTATACCCTTTGTGATGACATGAATTGCAAAAATCCGATTGCCTGTGGCATTTCCGGCAAACCTCTGGATTTTTTGTGCCGATCTCGCCATGGTTCTCTTTCTTAAATTTCTCCGGGTGGGGAACTTCAACGCCATGGCACCCTGTGCAAAACGATTTCTGATGACACATCATGCACGGGCCGATATCTTTAAGAGCGTTCTTGCCGTGGTCCCCATGCAGCCAGGTTCCGGTTTGATGGTCCAGCTCGCCACTTGATGGGATTATATTGAAGCTCTTTGGATGGCAGGCAGTGCACCTTCCCGGTGCGATGGCCGATTTCGAAAGCCCGTGGCAGCGGAAGCAGCCCTGCATGCTGATAAAAGTCTTGTAGCCGGCGCTTCCCGGATGCCCGGCCCGGTTGTGGCATGTAGTACAGTTGATCCCTTTTTCAATATGGATGTTGTGGTTCATAACCAGGGTTCTTCTTGGCGTGATCACCCTTTTAGGGGTATGGCATTTAAGACAGCTATTGTTATCTATTGCTTTACTTAGCGAACTATCAGCGTTGATTGTTGGGCTGCCGCCTGTCTGCCCATAGGATTTGGTAAAGTGGTAATAAATGTGCGATACCAAAGCCGCCTTTTGCTTAAAGAAGCCAACGAATCCCGGATAATGGCAGGTATTGCAATCTACCTCCTCGTGAATCGACTCCTTCCACGCCTCATAGGCGGGCTCCATCTCGTGGCAGCTTTTACAGAAATCTGGTTGCGCGATGTATGATGATGCAAATCCCAGCACGATAAGAACCAGTATTGCCACAACTGCGCCCAGGATTAGGGGTGCCTTCGGGTATTTGCCGAGCAGCTCTTTTATGCCGGGCAGTCTTGGGCCTGACATTGCGGATTTTGCGCCAAACCTGCGAGCCTTAGATCTAAGGCCAAATCCCGGCCATTTAGGTTCCGGCTTGAGGCCAAGTACCTGCGACTCCGTTGCAGCTTCACCGTATTTGCTATCAAGCGCTTCTGATGTGCTTGGGCTCGGGCCTGTCTTTCTAGGTTTTTGCCAGGGCAAATTTAGCCTAAAGCGTGGGAGTTTTGTTTTTTGTCCCGGGACTTTTAGCTTGAACTTCGGGGGCTTAGATTTAGGTTTTAGCCATCGAAAATTAAATTTAAACATTTTGCTAAATTTTAGCACCTGATAACTATATTAACAAGCGGAATCAACCAAGATGTCAACTGAGGGCGCTGCAGCAGGCATCCTGCTCTAATCGTCCACAACGGTTGTTGCGGGGGGCTCCTGATGCTCCAGTAAATTAGCGTAATAGAAGAGTGATTTCAGTCCGCAAGCAATGCCAAGCTGCATGATATGGACTCCAGGCGGCGTGTTTGTAACCTCCGATTGGGTTAGCACCAGGATACTTTTGATCCCGGCCTGGACAAGAAGGCCAATGCTGTGGTTCAACCAGGTAGGATGGGTTGCAACTACAGCTACTCTTACTCCCAGGTCGACTATTGTCTTGGATATTGCTTCAATCGCCTGAACCTCATGACCGTAAATCCATGCGCCGTGGTCTCGTGGGTCTTCGGAAAAAAACGCGGCAGGGGTAAAGCCAAACTTTTCAATTGGGAAGTAGTCGAAAAATGATCTTACAACGGAAGTTGAGCCTACAAAAGCAACCGGAGCAAATTGCGGCAGCGACAGAAAATCTCCAATCATGCGCCTTAAGCTACTGATATTATAACCGCTTCCGCGTTTCCCCGGCGTCTCTCCCATAAACATGAGGTCACGCCGTATGGTCGATTCATTTAAACCCAATGCATTGGCTAGCTCCTTGGAGGTAATCGTATCGTTCTTCCTAGCCAGCAGCATATCGGTTAATTTGCAATGATACAGGGCCAGCCTGTGCAGTGACTCGGCCGGAACTGACTTTAAATTTATTGAATCATGCAACAGGACACTACCTCCTGCATTTACGCTTATATGCATAACACAATTATAACTTAAACCAGTAAATAAAAGAACCCTGTATTATATAAATAACAGAACTCTGAGTTGGTAAGCAGGGGAGATTCTAATGAGCATTTAGAGGTTTAGTGGGAGAACTGACTAGAGAATGCAAAACGCTTATTATGGCAGAAAGAGCATTCGTTTCTGCGCTCGGCATGGCATTTAAAGCAAAGTTTTCTTTTAGGGATCAGATCACCTATGCTTCCAACACGCGGATGGGCTGCCCCTGGATGGCACGTTGTGCAGGAAATATTTGCTTTTAAGACATGAAGCTTATGGTTAATCTTGATATCACCAGACTCTGATGTAACTCTATTTAAACTATGGCAACCCTTCCTCTGGCAAGAAGCTACACCCGGCAGGCTTGCACCAATTGGCTTTAAATCTGCTCCTACCATGCTTGCATATATCTCACGGTAAAAACTTATCCTGTATATGAAAAGATTCAGAGTACCTTGCTTCACATGGCAGTGGAAGCAGTTGTTTGCAGCAGTTGCATGGGAAGACTTTTTCCATGAGTCGTAATAAGGCTTCATGGAATGGCAGCTAGTGCAGCTTTGAGCATTGGACGTATATATGTAGGGAATCGCATAGAAGGCCAGCAGAAATACAAAAGCGGCCACTAAATATTTGACCGCTCTTTTTGCTCTTTTATCGCCCGTTTTAACCGATTTGCCCATTTTAGCCCATTTTACCTTTTTAGATCTTTTTATTTCCTGCCTTTATGATTTATATTTATCCAGCAGGGATGGGTCTTTAAACTAGGGCTGTACGCCGTGGCACCTCATACAGAACTCGTTCTTGTGGCAGGCGTTGCATCCTGCACGGTCTGTCTTGGCACGGTCACCGTGCTTGCTTCTCCAAAGCGTTAGGTGAGACTGCGGTTTTTGCTTATGGCATTGCATACACCAGTCCGGCCTCCAGTTATGGCACTTACCGCAGTTTACGATCTTTGACATTTGCCCGTGCACCTGGAACCAGTTGGCTTGCTTATGGCTTTCCGGAACCGCTTTTTTGGTATGGCAAACACCACATTTATTTGGAGCCTTCTTGCCATCGTGGCAAGTCAAGCACGTTTCCATCTTTGGCTTTCTCTGATCGGCTTCACCGTGCGCTACTCTGGAATGGCAGGTTGGGCAGGTGAGCCCTTTCTTAATATGAAGCTCGTGTGGAACCCTAAGGTCGCCTGAGAAGGAATACATCCTGTTAAGTGAGTGACACTGCAGGCACGCCTCATTGATTGGCTCCATATCCTTTGCGATAATCTTCGGCGGGTTTGGCTTGTTATACACAGTAAAGTGCAGGTAGAGCTCTTTCATCGCCTCGATCTTGTGAATCATCTGCGCTGTCAAGCTTGGGTGTACGTGGCACTGGATGCAATTTACCTCTTCATGGACAGAGGATTGCCAGGTCTTATACATCGGCTTCATCTCATGGCAGTTAGAGCAGAAGCCTGGCGTTGATGTAAAGACCAACCCCGCGTAACTGACAACCACGAGGGCGATTACAGCTATTACCGCTATGTTTACTACTCTTGTGTGGTTTTGATAGAATTCCTTTATTTTATCCAACAAGCTGCTCACCGCTTCTTATATCCTTCCTACTTTTTCTCAGAGAAAGTTCCTTCGTCATGACACCTGAAGCAGAATGTCTCTTTATTATGGCATACAAGGCAACCGTTATAATTAACACGGGCTCTTATGCTATGGTATGTACGCCACTCAGTGCCGCCATAATGGGTGGACGGGCGTTTGCTCTGATGGCACTGGCTGCAGAAGAATGGGGTCCAACCATGGCATCTCTTGCAGTTACTGTCCTCATGTGATGGGTCTTTAGCCACAAGGCTGTGTATCTCAAACCACTTTGCATCTTTGTGACTTTCTGGAATTGCCTTTTCAGTATGGCAATTCTTACATGTTAAAACAGGCGCATTAAATGTCTCACTAACGTTTTTGTTACCGCCGCCGTGGCAGCTTAAGCAAAGCTCCATGGCCGGCCTTCTGATAAATTTGCCCTCAAGGTTGGCTCCATGAACTACGGCAAAGTGACATTTCACGCAAGGGATTCCTTTGTCAAGGTGTTTCTGGTGTGGGATAATTAAATCACCAGAGGGAGAAACATCACGCCAGCTAACATGACAGTTCTGGCAGACCTCGGTCTTGATATGCGTCTTGGCTTTAATTGGCTCGGTGTAATTACCGCTAACATGAGCCACTACACTTTCAATCTTGTGCGGTATTCCCAGGATAAAGCCCTTTATGCCCGGAGCTGGATTGTGGCAGTTTGGGCAGCCAATCTTTTCATGGGATGAACCCTGCCAAGATTTGATGGCTTCACCCATCTCATGGCAGGTCGCACAGGTTTGATATCGGGCGGCTATGGAGTTACCCAAGAAAAGACCGGCGATGATTAGAACAACCAGTGCTCCAAGTTGATACAACAGCAGTCTTTTCTTTTTAGGGTCCATGTCTTTTAAGTTTGGTAATTGCATTAAGTAACCGTCCTGAATGTTAAATACTGATTTAAGGTATTCTTAAGGTCTTTATACCTTTATAAGTCATCGGCTAATCATTTGCCAACTTTAGCATTCATTAACTTTTTTTAAAGCGAACGATCTTTAATGGATATTTAAGTGCACATAAAGGTATTGCTAAGTGTATGCTAATAGGTATCTTCGTATACCAGGATGGCTTTGCAGGATGAATCTTTAAACTAAACCGTATTAACCGATTATCCAAACCGGATTTTGCAGATTTTAAAATAATCTGCAAATGGTTCGATTACAAAGTTACAAAGCCATGAATATTATAATTGGCATGCTAGGGTAGTTGTCAAGCAAATTTTACCAATATGGGGTAATTTAGCGGTATTTTAAGTATTTTTTATTTAGTTTAGTAAAATTTACCTTTGTTTACTTTAACTTCCGACTCCCTGGATATAGTTGTTAATTATATTTAAATATCCGGTAAGGATAAGGATGCCCATTATAAGCAAAAGTATGCCGCTTATAATGTTTATTGTTCTAAAGTTTTTCTTAATCCACTGGAAGGCCCCAAGAGCAGTATTGAAAAACAATGCTGTTGCTATGAATGGAATTCCAAGCCCCAGCGCATAAACGCTGAGAAGCAGTGTACCTTGGTTTACGGTGCTGGTAGTTGCCGCCATCGAAAGAATTGTACCTAAATAAGGCCCGACACAGGGCGTCCAGGCAAACCCAAAGGCAGCACCCAGCGGGAGGGCTCCCCAAATGCCAATTTTAAGGTTGCCCATGTTTAGCCGCTTTGTCTCGTAGAGTTTCGGTATTTTTATTAGCTCCATCGAAAACAGCGCAAAGATTATAATGACGATACCCGCGATTTTCATGAAAATCGCGCGGTAGGAAATAAGCCAGGAACCGAGGAAACCAGCGGATGCTCCAAGCGCTACAAAAATAATTGTAAACCCGAGGACAAAAAGAAGCGTTGCGGCAATGACTCTTACTCTGTTCTGGGTGGATGTTCTACCCAGGTCATTGACCGAGATGCCCGATATAAAGGAGAGGTAGCCGGGAATGAGCGGCAGCACGCATGGTGAGGCAAAGGATGCAATCCCAACGAAAAATGCCATATATATACTAATGTCTGGACTACCGTTCATATATACCCCCTACCGGTATATGTGCTCTTGATTCATTCTATCACAAGATTACTTTATTAAAAGATGTTTTTCTGAAAAACTTGAAATTAACGACAATTTTCAAGCTTTTCCATTTGGCGCTTTTAGCCATTTTAAAGCGGCCATCCCAAGGAGGAAGCAGAAAATTCATATACTGACTTGCCCTGCACTACCGCTTGCACTACTTTTCGATTTTTAATTTACATTTTTTAAACGTTTTGACGGTTAGTTTCTGGATATCCTTGCCAGATTGCTAGATAAAGTGATATACTACATAGCATAGTAATTAGTTGCTATCCGGAAAAGATAGCGCAGGCGGATTTTAATATGTATTCCTGCTTTAGGCTTTCGAACTCCGGATTCAGTTCACTAGGGGTAAACTGTGAGAAGGTTCAAGGTAAGTAGCTTCAGACCAAGCGAATCGGGGATTAGAAAGGTGCTTGGAGACCTTGAAGCCGACATAATGGAACTTATGTGGCAGAAAGGTGTATCTAGCGTGCGCGAGATATACGAATTGCTTGCAAGAAATCGCGAGATCGCCTACACGACAGTTATGACAGTAATGAGCCGCCTGGCTGATAAGGGTATTCTTAATAAAGAGCGCGATGGCAAGCACTACCTGTATAGACCCGCAACAAGTAAGGAAGAGTTCAGCCGGACGATGTTTTCCTCCGTCCTAAGAGGGCTTAAATCTGATTTGGGTGCGCAGGCACTTGCCTTCTTTGTTGATAATTTTACCGAAGACGAAGATACGTTAAACGAGCTTGAGAGACTGATACAAGAAAAAAGGAAACGCTCTTAAGATGACTAAAACTGCGTCAAGAAACACAAAAATAAGTTTAATAAGCCTGGGTGCACTTGGTATATTTGCACTTCTGGCGGTTGCTTACAACATGGATAAGTGGTTTGCCGGAGGAATAGCGGTAAAAAAGATTACTCAGGCTTGCGATATTGTGGGTAGCGGCTGCACCGGAGCAATATCCTCGATTTTCGACGTTGTTGGCAATCCGCAGCAGCTTTTCTTAAGTGCTGCTCTTGCAACACTTGCCTTTGCTTTGCTAAAAGCAGCTGCGGTCATTATTTCCGCACGGCGAGCAGCTGCAGGTTTCAAAAACTCTGACTTTGTATCCCCGCGTGTTCAAGCAGCTCTTAAAGACCTGGGGTTTGAAGATATACGAGTAAGGATAGCTAATAATCCAAATCCTATTGCTTTTACCTATGGTGTGCTTAAGCCGACAATCTGTTTGTCAAGTGGACTGATTGATAGCTTAGGCGATGCGGAGTTGTCATCGCTCATAGCCCATGAGGTGGGACATGTCAAACGACGTGACAATTTGGCAATACTCTTAGCTATCTTCATCCGGGATTTTCTGTGGTTGCTTCCAATTAGCCACTACCTGTTCCGGGTCTTTGTTTATGAGAAGGAGTACGCGGCGGACGATTTCGCAGTAAAGGTCACTGGAAAACCGGTTGAGTTGGCAAGTGCAATAGTAAGTGTGGCCAAAGCTGCTCATAGCAGGCGATACCTTTTGCCTGCTTATGCGACTTTTTTCTCTGATAAAGCCACAGCCAAGCACAGGGTGCAGAGGCTTCTAGAATTTGGCGACCAGGTAAGGCCGTCCTTTTATAAGTTGGCAGTAAGTGCCCTGCTTAGCTTGGTCATAGTAGCCGGTATGCTTGGTATAGCTTACGCCCAGCCATCTGGTGAGGCTGGAAGTTATAGTCAGTGCAGAATGGATAGTGCTTGCGTAGAGCAGAATTATAGCTGTTGCAATTTAAAGTAAAAATTTTTAAATTAAACTACTATTGGCTGTAGTAGCACAGCGGCACCTATTAGTGTCACTGTATGGGAGATTAAAAAGATAAACCAAAGAAGGTGGGTAAAAGGATGGATAAAAAGGACCAATTCAAAAACGACCGATCCAGGAATAAAAGAGAGCAGTTTGTAGGCTCAAGGGGAAGCTCCAAATCCATGTATATAGCAGTAGCAGCTGCTGTTCTTTTGGTTATAGTAGCTGGTTTTCTTTATGCTGGGTCAAAGAATAAGGCTGCTACTGGGCAGGTAGATCCCAGGGAAGCTAAATATATAGGCCGGTACTTAACCCAAGGCTTTGCGCCGGCCAAGCTAACCGAGCCAATCAAGTATGATAAAACAATTGAGCCGCTTGATATCAAGCCAGAGGTCAAAGATGGCAAGGTTCTAATCAACGTTGGCGATGTTATAAGCAGCAGGATGGTCTACTTCGAGTATACAAGACCTTCCGATAATCAAGTCATACCCATGCTGGCTTACATAAAGCCGTCGGGTAGGCTTTTTACCGGGGTAAGCCTGTGCCCGCCCTGCCAGGCAAAGAAACAGCACTTTGAATCCGATAATCTGCTTACGTGCAATTCATGCGGCACAAAGAGGGATCCGGAAACCCAGGCAGGCATCTCGGGTGCCTGCAAGCTCTATCCGCTTGATGAGATGCCGCATAAGCTGGTTGGGGACAAAATTGAGATCGCGGAAGCCGACCTTGCAAAGTGGACACCGCAGCCGCTCGACCGGCCTGTCGGTTCAGAATAAAGTAAGTCAGGCATTTTTTAGCGTTAAGGAGGAAGTCAATGGAGAAAAGTAAGACTAATGGACCTACCACTGGGGCCACGGAGGTGGAGAGCATGGAAAGCTCGGCCAAAACCGCCTCCAGCAAGAAACAGCAAATCATTAAGTATGCAGCGGTATGGGTTGCACTCGTTGCCGCCTTTTTCATCGTTAACATGGTCATAAAATCTGTGGTGGCCACGGGAAATGTCCAGAACCAGGGTGGCTATTACACAAGCAGTATCCCGGCATCAAACAACTATGCAGTTCAGGCAGATCTGGCTCCAGGGGCTGGATTTGGCAGTTGCGGAGCCGGAGGGGCTTGCTGTGGTACAAGCTCACAGGCCACCGGCGAAAAGACCAATTTTAAACAGCTTGAGAAGGTTGCAATCGACTGGTATACAAAAACCTATGGCGACTCAAACGTAACGGCAGAAGTCAAGGACTTTGGCTGCCACCAGCAGGTAAATATCCTAAAGGATGGCAAGGTTATAAAAGAACTTGAATACCGAAACGGACAACTAAGGCCGATTAATTAATAGAAGCTGTCAGCTATCAGCCATCAGCATGAGATGTAAAAGCTGTCAGCTAGGAGCTATAAATGAAATTGCGCCATATAACCTGGAAGAACATAAAAGAGCACCCGTCGAAGGTCGCCCTTTTGATCGTCTCGTTGGCAATTGGGGTGGCAACAGTCGTAATCCTGTTTAGTATATCAAGAGCGATGTTTATCGATTTGCAGGACAAAATCGACGAGTACGGCGCCAATATGGTGGTCGTGCCAAACTCCAAAACCCTGCCGCTTACCTATGCTGGGGTTACAGTTGGTGGCCTGCAATACGAGTCGGCGACGCTTACTGAAGCGGATGTGGCTAAAATCCGCACAATTGAGAACCGGGCCAATATAAACGTGGTTGCACCAAAGCTTTTAGGTATCGTTTCCATCAAAGGACACAAGAGCGTTATTGCCGGTGTACATTTTGCCGATGAGTTGAAGATTAAAAAGTGGTGGAATATAAAATCCGGCATCCGCCCGGGTGGTAACCGTGAGCTACTGTTGGGAGGAAAGGCTGCTCAGGTATTAGGTTTAGGTGTTGGAGATAGTGTAGACATCCAGGGTGAGAGTTTTAAGGTAGCCGGAGTACTCTCTCGGGTTGGAACGCAGGAGGACGAGCTTATCTATCTTGATCTCAAACAGGCTCAGACAATTTTAAATAGACCCGGTGAGGTAAGCCTGGTTGAGGTTTCCGCCTGGTGTAAGAATTGCCCGATAGCAGACATCGTAGAGCAAATCAGTGCTAAATTGCCCAATGCTAATGTATCTGCGGTAAGACAGGCCGCAGAAGCTAGGGATTTGGTTATTAACCATTTCATTCTCTTTTCGGCAATTCTATCAGCTACGATGGTCGCAGTTGCTATATTAATAGTTTTTACGAACGTATTAAGCTCGGTCAGAGAAAGGCGCCGGGAAATCGGGATATTCAGAGCGGTTGGTTATCGCAAATCCCATATCCTTAAGGTTGTTTTGCTAGAGACCGGCGTTGCAGGTATATTGGCGGGATTGGTTGGCTACCTCGCTGGATTTTTCGGTGCCAGTGCAATCGCACCGCTGGCGGTCGGAATCGATGTTGGAATTAAATTCGACCCTGTACTTGCAGGTGCCTCAGTCGGTGGAGCGGTTCTCATCGCGCTTCTGGCAAGCCTGTACCCGGCAATACTTGCCTCACGTCTTAACCCGGCCGAGGCCATAAATGCGCTGTGATTTTCAATCCTCCGAAGGAGGTAAAGGATGAACATACAAACCATAGCAATCAAAAATATAATAAGGCGCAAGGGAAAGATGGCCCTTACCGTGATTGGGCTGGCGGTCGGTGTAGCCACGCTGGTTGCAATTGTTACGGCTATGCTTGGGTTCCAGAGAAGTATCGATAAAAAGTTCGATGCCTTTGGATTTAACATCATCATCTATCCTTCATTCTCAAACCTGTCCCTATCCTACGGCGGCATGAACATATCCGGCGTTGATACATACAGCGTAAAGTCACTTAGTTTAGAAGATGTCGAGCGGATCAAAAAAATACCCAGCGCAGACAAAATCGCTGCCGTATCGCCTAAGCTTTTAGAAGTCGCCGAAGTTAAAGGTAAAAGAGCACTTCTTGTCGGGACAGATTTTAACCAGGAACTGTCGGTCAAGAGGTGGTGGCACTTAAACGGAGAAAAGCCGGGAAGTGATGATGAAGTCATCATCGGGGCTGATGCTGCCAGAGAGCTTAAGCTCTCTGTAGGGGATAGGTTTGAATATGGTGGCAGGGTATTTAAGGTCTCTTCGATACTGGATAGCACAGGAAGCCAGGATGACAGTCTTATCTTTGCCGATTTAAACCAGGTCCAGTCAATCGCTAATAAGGCTGGCAGTTTGAGCCTAATCGAGGTCTCTGCAAGGGGCGGCGGGGATATTGATACGGTTGTAGAGGACCTTGAGAGAGCGATTCCAGAGGCGTCGGTATCTTCTATAAAGCAGGCAGTCCAGTATAAAGAAAAAGCAGTTGGTTCGCTGGCTAATTTTGGTTTGGCAGTGAGTGCGGTAATCATCATGATCAGCGGTTTGATAGTTTTTACTACCATGGCCTCTTCGGTAAGTGACCGCAAACGTGAGATCGGTATATTTAGAGCGATAGGGTACCGGCAATCTACCGTCGCCAGAATTATATTTACGGAAGCCTTTATTTTAAGTCTTATTGGAGGCGTTACCGGATACATTGCCGGATTTACCCCGATTTATATACTGCCGGTTGTCCTGAAAAAGATCGACCTTTCCGTCAACCTTAATCTGTTTGTTTTGGCCATGGCTGTTGGTCTTGCAGTCTTTATAGGCATAGTGGCTAGCTTGATACCGGCAAGAAGGGCTGCAAATATGGATCCGGCCGATGCGCTTAAAAGTTTATAAGGAGGAGAGTAAATGCCTTTGGTTTTGGCAGAGAGTTTAAGCAAATATTATGGGGGCGGTGGGGGCACGAGGGTTTGTGCACTGGATGGCGTCAGCTTTGCTATAGAGGAGGGCGAGTACGTTGCGGTTATGGGTCCGTCGGGCAGCGGAAAGAGCACGCTGCTTGCGATACTTGGGGCGATGAGCCCACCAAGCAGCGGAGCCTTAACCATAGATGAGATAGAAGTCTACGGTCTTCCGCAGGAGAAGAGGGCAGACTTTAGGCGTGAGTATCTGGGATTTGTCTTCCAGCAGCTTCAGCTTATCCCGTATCTTTCTGCGCTTGAGAACGTTATGCTTCCCCTGGTTATCACAAATCATAAAGACAAAGATAAGAAAGAGCTTGCACTAAACACGCTTGCAAAGGTTGGACTTGCAAATAAGGTAAATCGTCTTCCGTCAGAGCTATCCGGTGGCGAGCAGAGCAGGGTTGCGATCGCCCGTGCGGTAGTAAACAACCCTCCAATACTTCTTGCCGACGAACCGGTGGGGAGTCTTGACACCAAAACAGGGAACGAAGTCCTTGAGCTTTTTAAGAAACTCCATGAAGAGGGCCAGACGATAATTATGGTCACACATAATCCAGAGTCAATCCGCGATGCCGGCCGCCTTATTACGCTAAGGGACGGACGCATAGTGGAAGATATAAAGGCAAACGATATTGACGGTATGCGGCTAACCGAGTGTGCGATCTTTACCGATGTCTAAGCTTTTACAAAACGCTCGATTACATCGATAAGCTCCTGGATGGTAGCATCCTCGCCTCCATTTACAAGGGCGTTTCTAATACAGCCCTTAATATGATCATCGAGGATAATGAAACCGACTCTTTGTGTGGCACCTAATACGGAAGAGATTTGCACCAGGATATCGACGCAATACTTGTCATCCTTAACCATTCGCTGGATGCCGCGAAGCTGCCCTTCAATGCGTTTTAGCCGTGATAAGATTTTTTCTTTATCGGCCGAGTACGACGCCATAAAATCCCCCTGTATACGTATACCCCTATTATTATGAAATACAGCGATTGTGTCAATATTCACACGCGTATCATATCATTAGCTTGTAATTTCAACATTATTGGCGTGTGGTATAATTATATTGATAGGGGGTAGGGGTATATCACAGCTACATTGGGGGTTCGCCGCTCAGGGTGCTATCAGAAAAGAATGCTTATCAATTGAAAAGAGTATAGCTTTACTCAAGAATAAAAACAGCCGAATAGAAAATCGGTTGGATTATTATTGGCAAAGCTTGAAAAGTGATGGAAAATTTAAAAAAGTATTTTTAGTCCGGTTGTTTCCCCAAACACCGAGTCTTAAAACCTGCAGGACAATAGTGCGTGAAGGAGTAGTAGTATAACGGTGACAAAAAAATATATTTTACCGATTACAGGGATGACCTGAGCATCATGCGTACGTCGTGTGGAAACGGCACTCGGTCGACTTGAAGGCATAAAAAGTGTAAATGTAAGCCTCGCGAACCAAAAGGCGGTTATCGAAGCCGATGGCCCTAATGTCAATGTTGCTGATTTGATCAGGGCTGTTGAGGATTCTGGGTATCACGTGCCGGTTGATGAGATAACTATTTCAATCGGCGGCATGACTTGCGCCTCTTGCGTAAGAAGAGTAGAGCAGGCTTTGTTAAAGATAGACGGTGTTATCGAGGCCAACGTAAACCTTGCAACCGAGAAGGGTACCGTAAGGTATATTGCCGAGATGGCGGGCCCGCGCGATTTAAAGCAGGCGGTAAAGGATGCAGGCTACGAGGTCAAGGAAGAGAATCAAGCAGGTGCCCCAAATAAGGAAGAAATTAAAGACCCGAAGCAGATCGAGATTGCGGGTCTTAGAAAACGGCTTGTAGTGGCCGCAGCACTGACCGCTGTAATCATGGTCGGAAGTATGCACGAGCTTATCCCGGCGCTTGAGCTTATCCCAATGCAGGTCCGGTTTATTGCATTACTTGTCCTTACAACCCCAGTTCAATTCTGGGCAGGTTGGCGGTTCTATCGCGGGGCGTATTTGACCGCAAAACATGGCAGCACCGATATGAATACGCTTGTCGCTGTGGGTACATCGGTTGCATATCTATACAGTGTTGCAGTTACTTTCTTTCCAAAGTTTTTTGCTGCACAGGGATTGCAGCATGGAGTCTACTACGACACAGCGGCAACTATTATCACCTTAATTCTGTTTGGGAGATATCTTGAGGCTAAGGCCAAGGGTCGAGCCTCAGATGCCATAAAGAAACTTTTAGGCTTGCAGGCTAAGACAGGTCGCGTTGTGCGAGACGGGCATGAGATTGATATCCCGATTGAGGATATTCAGGTGGGCGACATTGTTATTGTTCGCCCGGGTGAGAAGGTGCCGGTTGATGGCACGCTTATCGAGGGCCATTCATCTGTTGACGAGTCGATGATTACCGGCGAGAGCATCCCGCTTGAGAAGCGCGAAGGCGATACAGTCATCGGCGCCACGATTAATAAGAATGGCACTTTTAAGTTTAGGGCAACAAAAGTCGGCTCGGAGACAGCTCTAGCTCAGATTATACGCCTTGTTGAGGAAGCGCAAGGTTCAAAGGCCCCCATACAGAGGCTTGCCGATGTTGTTGCGAGTTATTTTGTCCCAACGGTTATTGCAATCGCACTCATTACTTTTGCTGTCTGGTACCTGTTTGGTCCTAAGCCAGCCTTTACGACAGCTTTACTCAACTTTATTGCAGTTCTTATTATAGCCTGCCCGTGCTCGCTTGGTCTGGCGACTCCGACTGCGATCATGGTTGGGACCGGCCAGGGGGCACAAAATGGTATCTTGATTAAAGATGCGCAAGCGTTGGAAAACGCACATAAGATAGACACCATTGTCTTAGATAAGACGGGCACGCTTACTCAAGGCAAACCCGTGGTGACCGACATCCTGGCAAGAAATGGTTTTTCCGAGTCAGACATCCTGCGTTTTGCGGCATCTGCCGAACGGGCTTCCGAGCACCCGTTAGGTGAGGCAATTGTTGCAAAAGCAAAAGAAGCAGGGGTTGTGCTTGTAAGCCCTGATGATTTCGAGTCTTTTACTGGGCGTGGAATCAGTGCCAAAATCGACGGGCGCCGGGTAATGCTTGGAAATCTTCGTCTTATGCAAGAGCACAACGTTTCACTGGATGGATTATCCGACCAGGCAATAAAACTGTCTGAGGAAGGCAAAACGCCGATGTTTATCTCGGTCGACTCACAGGTTGCCGGCATTGTTGCAGTAGCTGATGTGCTAAAGCCAAATTCAGCCTCTGCAGTTAAGAGATTGCAAGAATTGGGACTTGAGGTCATTATGTTAACTGGCGACAATAAGCGAACAGCCATAGCAATAGCCAGTCAAACTGGCGTAAATCGAGTTTTGGCTGAAGTGCTTCCGGCCGATAAGGCTATTGAAGTGAAGCGGCTTCGGGAAGAAGGTAAAACTGTAGCTATGGTTGGCGACGGAATAAATGACGCGCCAGCTCTTGCTCAGGCTGATATCGGTATCGCTATTGGTACAGGAACCGACGTTGCTATCGAAGCATCTGATATCACGCTAGTGGGTGGCGATTTACAGGGTCTGGTGACTGCAATCGCGCTATCGCGAAAGACTTTAAAGACGATATACCAGAATCTCTTCTGGGCGTTTTTCTACAACGTCATACTTATTCCAGTTGCCGCCGGCGTGCTCTATCCAATTTGGGGCATCCGGCTTGACCCGATGTATGCCGCAGCGGCGATGGCGTTTAGCTCGGTATCGGTTGTCTCGAACTCGCTGAGGCTTAGACGCTTTAAGGCGCCGCAAGTACAGTAATTTTCGGTTATCAATTTATGATTTCCGGTTGAATAAATATTTAAGGACGGAGTTTGTTTCCGTCCTTTTTATTGTCTATCGGTTGCAGGTGTGCATAAACCCACCTCTAATAGGAAAAATAAAACCTATCTAAGTCAACCGGAGGATTGTATGGCGATAGATCTATATAAGATCGCGCAGATGTCTGACATTCATTGCGGAGACCCGCGTTTTAGCGACGAGCTTCTGTCGAATGCGATTCAGGAGATAAATTCTTTGGAGCCTCATGTCGTTGTAGTCTGTGGCGATCTGACAGCTGCCGGTTACTTAGATCAATTCGAGCAAGCCAAAGAATATCTGGATATGATTGAGTGCCCGCTAAAGATTATCTTGCCAGGCAACCATGACAGCCGCAATCTTGGCTACCTTTATTTTGAGGGTATCTTTGGTTCGCGCTACAGCACTCTAGATTTGCAGTTTGGGATGCACACAAGAGAAAACTTTGAGGAGCGCATAAAATTTGTCGCAGTCGATTCCACCAAGCCGGATCTAAACGACGGCGAGATTGGACGTGAACATTACGATTGGCTGAGAGAAGAATTCAGCGCGCCGCATGCTTTTAAAGTCTTTGTGCTTCACCACCATCTGGTGAGCGTCCCGGGAACCGGTAGGGAGAGAAATATTGTGTTTGATGCAGGGGATGTGCTCGCGCTTCTTCGCGGTTCCGGAGTAAATCTTGTTCTGTGCGGTCACAAGCACGTTCCATACACCTGGAGTATTTCAAACACTCTTATAATAAACAGTGGGACTGTTGCAACTCTGCGCACCCGTGGCTATACTCCGCCGTCATATAATCTTGTAGAAATCAGGCCAGAAGAGATTACCGTGATTACTAAGACTCCTGGCGTAGATTTTGCCGAGGAGTTTTCTTTCGCACGCAAGCCAATCTTTTAAGTTGCAAGAGTTCCAAGGTGTCAAAATATAAGTGTTGGGTAAATCAAGCTATGGTGCTAAAAAAAATGACCGATAAATATTATTACCTGAGCTTGGTTTTAGAACTCTGGTTTCGAGGTGGAAAATGAAGGCAAGGCAAATAGCGATTGCTTTAGATGTTGGTGGAACTAAGTTATCGGGCGCCATCGTGGATGCCGAGGGCCATATTCTGTCTATGCTCAAAACAGATACCCCGGACGGAACAGCCGACAATGTAATTGCCGCCATAAACAATCAAATAGAAAGGTTAATAGAGCTATCTGCAGAGGCAGGAGAGGTAGCAGGAATCGGTCTTGCAGTTGCAGGCACCATTGACTGGAAACATGGAATAGTGGTGCAATCCCCAAATCTACCCTTTAGCGAACTACACTTAAAAGATATCATCGAAGCACGGTTTGGGCTTACAGCTTTTATGGATAACGATGGAAACCTTGCAGCTTGGGGCGAGAAATATTATGGGGTAGCAAAGGATGCGCAGGACTTTGTTGGCCTGACTATCGGTACTGGCATCGGCGGCGGTATAGTTATTGGCGGCTGCCTGTATAGAGGTGCAACTGGGAGTGCAGCCGAGATTGGCCATATGGTTATTGAGGCAACGGGTCCCAGGTGTACTTGTGGCTCTTACGGGTGTTTTGAAGAGATGGCCTCTGGAAGAGCTCTGGTTAGGTTAGCCAAAGAGAAAATAGAACAAAACAAACAAAGCATCATTTTGGAGTCAGCAAAAGGCAAAGTTGAAAATATAACTGGGCCTATGATCACCGAGGCGGCGCAAAAGCAAGATAAAGTTGCGCTAGAGGTTTTTTGCGAAGCCGGTTTTTGGCTGGGTATCGGTTTAAATAATATAATCAACATATTCAATCCGGAGCTGGTTGTTATTGGTGGAGGCGCGGCTGAGGCGGGCGAACTTCTTCTTGCTCCTGCAAGAGATGTTGTTGCCGAACGGACGCTTCATCCAAATCAAGATGTTGCCAGGATAGTGCTATCCAAATTAGGGAACCGAGCCGGTATGCTTGGTGCGGCAGCACTAGTATTCAATGGGCTCTCACTGCATTAGAGTTCTTGCCTGATTATCTTCCCTTCTCCTGTTCAAGCTGTATTTGATTTGTTCATTGACCGATTTACTTGTTCAGCTTACAGATGGTTCTCCTGTTTTTAATTTGTCAAAAGGGGGTACATCTCAAATGAATTAATTTGCTTAAGGAGGACGCAAATGGGCGAACTGGTAAATTTAAGGAAAAGCACCAATAACTTCGCCGAGGTTGCAATCGAGGATTTGCGCCGTGAATGCGACCAGTCGATATTTCAGTTTAAGTCAACAGAAGAGGTTGAGCCGCTTAAAGGTACTATTGGGCAGGAGAGGGCCGTGCAGGCAATTGAATTCGGCCTTGGGATAAAAACCAAAGGATTTAATATCTATGCGGCAGGACCCTCAGGAACGGGGAAGACTTCGACGGTTAAGGCTTATATCCAGATGAAGGCCGAAAAGGAACCTGTTCCGAACGACTGGTGTTATGTAAATAACTTCTATGACCCGGATAAGCCTCTTGCAATATCGCTTCCACCGGGGCGCGGCAGGGTCTTTGCAAAAGATATGGACGAGCTTATTGCGCACACGCGCGAGGAAATACCAGGTGCATTTGAGAGCAAGGAGTATGAAGAGAGGAAAGCTCGGATTACTAACGAGTTTGAGCAGGCTCGCGAGAAGGGTTTTGCGGAGATCGAGAAGAAGGCCGATGAGCGTGGATTTGCGGTTGAGATTACGACTGCAGGCATAATAACTATTCCTTTAATAAAGGGAAGGCCGCTACGCAGAGAAGAGTTCAATCTTCTCCCCGAAGAACAAAAGGCGCAGATACAAGCTGCGGGCGAGGAGTTGCAATCGGAGATAAACGAAGTTCTCACCCGGATTAGAAAGCTTGAAAAGGAGTTGAAGGAGAAGCTGCAGCAGCTGGATAGAGAGGTAGCCCTGTTTGCTATTGGGCACCTTTTGCAAGATTTACGGGATAAATACAGTGATATTCCGAAGGTATTGGATTACCTTAATCAGGTTGAAAAAGATATCATTGAAAATCTAGAAGACTTTAGGGTAACTGAGAAGCCGGCATCTCCAATACCCGGGCTGGAGGCGCTGCAGAGACCGGTGACTTTCGACCGCTATAAAGTTAACGTGATCGTTAACAATAGCGAATTAAAAGGGGCACCGGTTGTAATTGAACTTAATCCTTCTTACTATAACCTGATCGGTAAGACAGAGTATAGGGCCCAGTTTGGTGCGATGAGTACTGACTTTACTATGATAAAGGCTGGGGCTCTTCACCGGGCAAACGGCGGATATCTTATCATCCATGCGCTTGATATACTAACCAGTCCACTGGCATGGGATGCGTTAAAGAGAGCGATTCGAAGCGAAGAGATTAGAATCGAGTTAATGGGCGAGCAGTACAGAGTGATACCTGCGACAGCCATCAGGCCAGAGCCGATACCGCTTAACGTCAAAATCGTTTTAATCGGTAATCCTTACATCTACATGCTTCTTTATAATCTGGATGAAGATTTTCGGGAGCTCTTTAAGGTTAAGGCTGATTTTAACACGGAGATGGATAGGGATGATGAGCACGTCCAGAGGTATGCAAGCTTTGTTAGCGAGCAGGTTAGGGAATCTAACCTTAAACACTTCGACCCATCTGGTGTGGCGAGAATTGTTGAGTATGGCTCCTGGTTAGCTGGGGACCAGAAGAAGCTTTCGACCAGATTTATGGATATTGGAGACATGGTAAGTGAGGCCAGTTACTGGGCAAGTACCGATGCGTCTGATCTGGTATCGGCAAAGCATGTCGACCAGGCGGAAGAACATAAGAAGTATCGTTCAAATATGATTGAGGCTAAGATCCAGGAAATGATCAATCGGGGTATGATTTTGCTTCAAACTGAGGGTGCGGTTGTTGGGCAGATAAACGCTTTATCGATCGTAAGTCTCGGCGATTATTATTTCGGACAGCCGTCAAGAATAACCGCTAAAATTCATCTTGGCCGAAAAGGCGTAATCAACATCGAGCGCGAAATCAAGCTCAGCGGACCAACACATAGCAAGGGTGTCCTTATACTTGCTAATTATCTTGCTGGGATGTATGCACAGGATAAGCCGCTATCTGTTTCGGCAAGCATTACATTTGAGCAAAATTATTCAGGAGTTGAAGGCGATAGCGCCTCGAGTACAGAGCTTTATGTTCTTCTCTCAGCGCTATCTGGGGTTCCGATTAAACAGAGCTTTGCAGTAACCGGCTCCGTCAACCAACGCGGTGAAATACAGCCGATTGGTGGAGTAAACCGTAAGATAGAGGGGTTCTTTGATGTATGTAAAGCAAGAGGTCTAACCGGAGATCAGGGAGTCCTGATTCCCCACCAAAATGTCACAAACCTAATGCTGAAGCAAGAAGTAATAGATGCTGTAAGGCAGGGTATGTTCCATATATACCCCGTAAAGACAGTTGATGAGGGTATTGAAATACTTACTGGAGTCGAAGCTGGAGTCCGCCGTGAGGACGGCACCTTCCCGGAAGGCACTATACACTATTTGGTCGACCAGAGGCTAAAGGAGATGGCCGATTTACTAAGGGAGTATGAATTTCCTGAAGAAGAGGCCGCATAAAGGAGCCTGCAGACTCCTTTATGCGGTAGCTTTTACCGTTAGCTCGTTGATAACATCGCGGACTCCTGGGGTCCACCAGGCGACATCGGATGCGATCCACTTTTGCGTAAAATCACTGACTGTTCCTCTTATATAAACGACCGCATCAGTTACCTCTATGTCGATGTTTTTAATGTCGATTCTGGTATCCCTTGCAAGGCTTGCAATGACATCCTCCTGTATGTCCTGGTCCATACGCTCAACAGCCGGCGTAACAACAATATTATTGATAACATCGGTCACGCCGGGCGTTAGCCAGGCATCGCTTTCGGCAGCGTTCTTTTCCGCCATAGTCGCAACTGAGCCACTCAGCACAACAATGCCGTTTGCAACTCGCACTATTATGTTTGTCTCATCAACCAGAACATCCCTTCGCATTGCGGCGTATATGTCGTCTTCGATTTCCTGGTCTGACCTAACAAAAACCGGTTTTACAACTAGTTCATTTACCACATCGACGACCCCTTTGATCCGGCTTGCAATCTGAGATGCATCGAGCTTTTGCGTGTAGGTATCAACAGTGCCGGTTAATGTTACTACTCCGTTTACGACGCTTACATCTATATTGGCTGAGTTGACCCTGACATCCCAGGTGAGTGCATCCTGAACATCTGACAATATCTCCTGGTCGCTAGCCATCGGTACTCCTTTCTTTTTAGAGAAAATTTATCTCTCTTTTTACTACCCACGCTAAGAGAAAAATCACGATGGTTGGGTAAGGTCAGGATATCTTGATGTGCCAAAATAGCAATGTTATTTCTTGGCTTTGGCACTTTGGAACCTTGGTACTTTGGCATAGCACTTCTGGAATTTGCTATAATCTAGGCTTGAGCCACAAATTAATTGCTCGCCAATCATGAGCGTACAATTGACAACCCAGAGGTGTTTTTCATGTCGAAAGTATATTTCAGCGATTTTCATGGAAAAAAAAGTTGGCTTGATAAGACAGGCAAACTTTTCGATAGAGCTGGCTTTAAATCACTGATTGAGCCAGGAGACTTAGTTGCGATAAAGGTCCACTTTGGAGAGCCCGGCAACACGGCTTTCCTTTCGCCGATTTTTGTGAGGCGTATTGTAGACAAAGTAAAACAGGCAGGGGGAAAACCGTTTTTAACGGACGCAAATACTCTTTATGTTGGCTCACGCTCCAATGCTGTCGACCATTTGATAGCCGCAGTCGAAAACGGGTTTGGCTACGCTACCGTAGGTGCTCCGCTTATCATAGCTGATGGTTTAAACGGCAAGGACTATATCACCGTCGATATCGACGGCAAGCACATAAAAGAGGCGAAGATCGGAAGTACTGCCTACCATGCAGATGCAATGATAGTCCTTACCCATTTTAAGGGCCATGAGCTCACGGGCTTTGGCGGTGCGCTAAAGAACATTGGGATGGGGTTGGGCAGCCGCAGTGCAAAGCAGGTTATGCATTCGGATGTGCTTCCGCAGATTGATCAGGATATTTGTACTAATTGCGCAAAGTGCGTCCGGTGGTGTCCAGAAAAGGCAATAACCGTAACCAAAGCCGGTTCCTCTATTGATCACTCAAGATGTATCGGGTGCGGTGAGTGCACAGTGACTTGCACGTTTCAAGCCATAGCTGTTAATTGGAAGACCGACCCCGCCGTGACGCAAGAAAAAATAGTCGAATATGCGTGGGCCGTCATTAAAGACAAACCGGGAAAAGTTGGATTCTTTAACTTTGTTTTAAATGTAAGCCCGGATTGTGATTGCTGGGGCTGGAACGAAGCCCCGATTGTTCCCGATCTAGGCATCCTGGCATCGATAGATCCTATTGCAATTGACCAGGCAAGCGTTGATTTAGTAAACAAAGCCCAGCCTCTGCATCGAGGCAGGCTTGGGAATGTGCCCGACAAAGACAAGTTTATGGCACTCTCCGGAGTGGATTGGCGCACACAACTATCATATGGCGAAGAAATAGGACTTGGCAGTCGTAACTATGAATTAGTAGTAGTTAAATAAAATAGTAATACTTAAATCTAATTGCAGTATTGCAAGATTGTCCTATTGTATTATCAAGCATATAAAGGGGATTACAGTGCCGTACGGCAAATTATTAAAGAATTCCTTAAAAACAGTCTGGAGCAACAAAGTCATCTGGTTGTTTGGTATGCTGCTGGTCTTTTTCAGCGGCTCGGGATTTAATTTTGCCAACTATAATATAATACCTCTGGGAGGGCCGGAAGAGCCTGCGGCTATGTCGCCTAACGAATTGGCTGCACAGGTTGCATATTTTATCGATCGATATCACCTTATACCTTATATAATCGCCGGTATAGCTCTTCTGGTTGTATACTTAATCGCCGGCATTTTTTTAAGGCCCCTGTTTAATGGTACTCTCATTGGTCTGGTTAGTAATGCCTATCAAGGAAGGAGTGCCGGATTTAAAGATGGTTTAACTACCGGTAGGCAAAACATGTATAAGATCCTTGGGCAGTCTATACTCGTGAGCTTGCCTCTCTCAATCGTGGCTTTAGTTGTCATATTAATTATTGCTTTACTGGTTGTGTTGCCGTTAGTGCAGGGGTCGGACCCACCAGGTGAAAGGGTGGCTTTATCGGTGGTTATTTTTTTGATCTCGCTACCAGTGTTGCTTGTCATCGGAGTTTTAGTCGACTTCATCGGCACCCTTGCGGCAAGGTTTATTGTAATTGAAGGCAAGGGGATTGTCGACTCCATTAAAACGGCCGCATTGACTTTTAGGCAGAACCTAGGGCAGGTCTTCCTGGCGGGGTTAATTGCTTTCGGGGTAGGTATAGCAGCTGATCTATTAATCGCCGTTTTGTTTCTTGCAGCAGGCATACCTCTGGTTTTAATTGGCACGCATAACCTGGTCCTGGCTCTTGTTATGGCAGTTCCCTTGATGTTTGGCATGCTGGCGCTAATTGGCTTTGTTAAGGCGTTTATAAGTGCATACTGGACGTACTTTTTTATAACCCTGCGGAGCAAATAGATGGCTTAAAAGCCGTAAATTGCACGAAAAATCTTAAAAATTGCGGCACGGTTCTCCGTGCCGTATTAACTTTCCTAAAAAGCACCCGATACTTTTAATGAGCAAAAGTTTTAAAGGAAAGCTAACCTTTAATCCTGGAGGGGCCGATTATCTTGAGGTATACTGAGCTTTTAGGTAAATCGCTTCAGACGGTATGGGATTTTAAAGTAATCTGGCTTTTTGGAATCCTTCTTGTTGTTTCTAGTGGCCCGGCTAGCATTATGCTTAACCTTCCGTACGCCGTTGATAAGCAGCTCTGGGGTGTAGCTTTGTACACCGAGCGATTCCTCTCCATGATTTCAGGAAGCGGGCAGCGGAATTTACAGTATATGGTTGTTGTGGCAATGGCCGTCATCTCTTATGTGTTGGTAAGTGTTGTTTTTTATTTTCTGTTCTCCGGCTCTATAATTGCCCATATTAAAGCAATTAGCGGGAACAACAAACCCAGGGCGAGAACCAGCCTTTATACAGGTCTGCACAAAACTTTGCCGATGATTACCCAATCCCTTACCATCGGCGTTCCTTATTTTGTTATAGTATGTGTTATATCTACAACCAGTATCATTATGCTTACGCTGAAGTTTTTAACCATGTCTCCGCTTACACAGAGAGGGTTAATATTAGCGATTGTATTTACACTTTTAGCGGGCATTATACTTATTGTGGGTGGGATAACTGCTGTCATCACAAACAGTTTTGCCCATCGCTTTATAATACTTGACGACGTTGGCGCCATAGCTTCCATTAAAAAGGCTACTATAATGTTCAGAAGGAACCTCAAATTTGTTTTACCGGCATGTCTTTTACTGGTCGCCGCAGGAATTTTGATTTTGATAGCTTATTTTGTAATAATCGCTGTGTTAAGCATTTTAGTGATGCGCATCACCGCTGTGAATTTAACCGCGGCTTTGCTAGTTGCCCTGGCGGCTTCATTGGCTCTCTTTGCGTTCGCTGGATTTATTAAAGCGTTCTTTAATGTGTTTTGGACATATTTATTTTTAACTCTTAAGAACAAAGAAGAGCACGGAGAAGCACTGGAGGCAAAATCAGGAAAAGATGCCTACCAAGTAGATGAGGGGTTGGCGTGTCTAAAAATAGAGGCAGACTCTACGTCTGCGCAACACCAATTGGAAATCTTGAAGACATTACCCTTCGAGCCCTGCGGGTGCTAAAGGAAGTAGACCTTATAGCTGCAGAGGATACCCGCGTGACAATAAAACTTCTCTCGCATTATGGGATATCTACTCCAATGACGAGTTATCATGAGCATAACGAGGTGACCAGAGGCAGAGAACTGGTTGGGGAGTTGAAGGCTGGTAAAAAAATTGCTCTGGTCTCAGATGCCGGAATGCCGGGAATATCCGACCCTGGCCACCGTTTAATTAAAGCGTGCATAGAAGAGGGGATACCCGTTGAGCCGGTTCCCGGCCCTTCAGCTTTAATCACAGCGATAGTTATATCTGGACTACCGACCGATAGCTTTATCTTTCAGGGATTCTTACCAAAGAAAAAAGGAGAGCGCATAGCACTTTTAAATGAGCTCTTAAATAGCGGGCGCACGGTTGTACTATTTGAGTCCCCAAAGAGACTCAAACGGACGCTTGAAGAAGCTTCAGGAATCGATCCATCAGTTGATGCGGTGGTTGCACGGGAGTTGACAAAAAAATTTGAAGAAGTAATCAGGGGGACAGTTTCAGAATTACTGGACAAATTAAGAGACACCGAAATTAAGGGCGAGATTGTCTTGCTCTTTGGCCCCACGAAAAAGATGGCACAAGCACTTAAGCCGGATGATCTTAGAGAAGCCGTTGTTGATTTAATCAAAAAAGGCACCCGAAAAAAACAGGCTATCTCTGAGGTTGCCAAAAAATACGGCATTAGCAAACACCTGGTTTACGAAGCCGTCATTGACATCCACGAAAAAGATATCAAAGGGCATTCATAAGCTTGATCTAACCGGCGATCTAGAAACCAACCGTATAAACCGTATAAATTAAAAAACTTAAGTAACAACTTAAGTTTTTTAATCTTGTCTAAACTCTTCTGTCGCCTAGCAATTCTTTTTTGCAATCCTGACAGACGTTTTTACCCTTGAAACTCTCGATTTGAGTTCCGCTTCCGCAGAACACACAGACCGACTGGTATTTTGAGAGAACGATGGAGTCTCCATCCACAAAAATTTCCAGAGGGTCTTTAATTTCAATGCCAAAAGTACGTCTAAGTTCCATGGGTATTACAATTCTTCCTAATTCGTCTACTCGTCTCACTATACCAGTGGATTTCATGGGGTACCTCCTGCTGCTTTCCTTGACAAGTGGTTGTTTCAATTATATGGTTGTGGAAAAATTGTGTCAACGAGGACTATAC